>JAZLKQ010000195.1:0-13383 GCA_045597745.1 Bacteroidaceae bacterium
CATCGGCAAGCAGCCATAATATATTGTCAGACACATGAAGATATATACCACAATAGCAGCCATGGCTTTTGCAGTCGTGGCTGCTGCTGCAGATAGGGTAACCCTCACTGTCAGCAACCCTCTGTCCGTATCACGTAGTGGCGAGATGGTAGAGGTGCCTATCACGTCAGTCAAGGCACGACTGGGCAATCCTGCTACGGTCATTGTGACTGACGCTGACGGCAAGGAGATACCAAGCCAGGTGACATACGACGGACTGCTCATATTTCAGGCAGGAGTAGCCGCCAAGGGCAAGTCCATATATTATGTGGAGGCTAAACAGCCACAGAAGTACGAGCCAAAAGTCTTTGGACGCCAGTTCCCCGAGAGAGCAGACGATATGGCATGGGAGAACGACCTTGTGGCATTCCGTTGCTATGGCCCTCAGTTGCAGCGCAACGGCGAACGTGCGTTTGGTTATGACATCTGGAACAAGCGCACTTCAAAGCTTGTTGTCGAACAGCGTTATGCCAGCGAACTTGATGCAGATATACAGCGTACATGTCAGAAGCTCCGTAAGATGGGGCAGGGCGACCTTGCCGATGATGTGTACAATGCTGTCAGCTACCATGTAGACCATGGCAATGGCATGGACTGCTATAAGGTAGGTCCTACACTTGGTGCAGGTACTTCGGCACTCCTCGACGGTGGAGAGATCGTCTATCCATACTGTTATAAGGAGTACAAGATACTTGATCAGGGACCACTCCGATTTACTGTAAGCCTCACATACGGCGCATCTAAGGTGGCAGGACAAGACGTGATTGAGACTCGCACCATAAGTCTTGATGCGGGCAGCCAACTCAACAAGGCTGTTGTGTCATACTCTGGTCTAAAGGCAGCCAACGATGTAGCAACAGGCATCATAGTTCACAACGAAAATCCTACGGCATACGTGCTCAATGCACAGTCAGGCTATATGGCATACGAAGACCTTGGCGATCCTAACCAGTACAAGGAGAAGTATCGTGCAAAGCAAAACAAGGATTTCGGACGCATATACGTAGGTGCTGTGTTCCCAGCACGTGTCAAGTCCACTGCATACAAGGCAGGAGACAACCTCCCTGGTGCTACTGGTCACATACTTGCCATAAGCCAGTATCGTCCAGACACAAAGTACGTATACTACTTCGGTAGCGGTTGGAGTCGCAATCAGGAGACTAAGTTCCAGTCACTCTCTGACTGGGAAGCATACCTCAGCACATACGCAAAGTGCGTGAAGTCACCGCTGAAGGTGAGCGTGAAGTGACGCAATCCTCACTATATACATATCATACAGCATAGGGGAGCAGGCTACGGTCTGCTCCCCTTGTTTTTGGGGTTAGTGTGTAGTTGCATAATGGACAGTCACAGATCATCATCATGCCCTGTAGTGTGGATGAAATGATGGTGCTTGGCGGACGGAAAGCATAAGGGAAATGTATCATACGGTAGATGACGCTTCGACATACGTTCGATGCGAGCTCGTCATACGTTCGATAACGCTTCGTCATACGTATGATCAGGCTTCGTCATACGTATGTTGCATTATTGGCGTATTGCCTTGCGAATAATATTGGTCAGTCGTCTCGCGCCAACGTCACTTAGATGGTCTGCATCGTAGAAGTCGTCAGCACCAAATCTATTGTCCGACTCGAGGTCGATATGCTGTATCTCGGGATAGACATGCAGGAGATGTGACAGCGTACGTCGGTTGACTTCTACCTGACGTGGAGACTCGTACTTGCGGAATGTCTCGCTGACAGGAGTCGTGACGAGGGTAAGACGTATGTTGTGCCGACGGCAGTACTTCGCCATCTGGTGCAGTATGCCGGCATTGTATGTTACGATGGTACTGTCGGTGTAGGTATTGCTGATGGCACGTGCTTCGCCGTTGTCCCATGCTGGCTCCTTGCGGTCGAGGGTGTAGTTGCTGCCCCATCCACAGGAGTCCCACGTGAGGCGTTGTGGGGTGTATAGTGACTTGAGGCGTTCTACAAACGCCTCTCGATGCATACATTCGAGATAGTAGATAGGCGAATGATGTATGTCGCAGTCCATATATATGTGGTAGCGGGTGATCTCGAAGTCATGGTCGGGCATCTGTTCAAAGTCTTCCCATAGCGTGAAGTACGACAGCGTGAGTACTACCTGTCGCAGTCGTGGCATGGGGTAGTGACGTAGTAGGTAGTAGTCGTATCGTAGTGTCTGTGATACCATGGCGAGGGAGTATGCGCTGTCTGACAGCATGTCGGGGCGAATGCCGTAGAAAGCATGACTGTTGCCGAGTATGAGGGTCGTGACCTTGTCATGATGTGCAGTCATCCACTGATGCTTGTCACGTGCGGGGTTGGGCAGGCTCTCGACGTACCATTCGCCAATGGCGAAGAGTGCGATGACGAGGGTCGCGAGTATGATGGTGTACTTGACAAATCGTTGCATGGATGAGAGTGTTGATGGTTGGTCTGTCGTTTAGAACTGAAAATATATAAACTCTGCCTTCTCGCCGCCGCATAGATATACTACCGACAAGACGATGATGTATATGAGCATACGCACTGTCTGGTGACGTAGTATGCCTCGGTCGGCAAACATGAATGGATGTTCACGTCCCTTCATCAGCCACTCTGTGATGAACAGTATGGTGACCAGGGCTAACGGCATACGACTGCATGTGAGAGGTCCCCACATCGATGGGGTAAACATGTGACTGATATACTGCAGGGCGGATGCGATGGTGTCGCTACGAAACAGGATCCAGCCAATCATGACTACAGGAAAGGTGATGTAGCGTAGTGGGAGGAGTCGCCACAAGGCATGGTATAGTCCCCATGCCACGAATGTCCAGTTGCTGCCATGCCACAGACCGCTAATGATAAATACAGCCAGCACATTGAGATGCCGACGTACAGTGCCACGTCTGTTGCCTCCGAGCGGTATGTATACATAGTCTTTCAGCCATGACATGAGGGTGATGTGCCATCGATTCCAGAAGTCTTTAGCCGTAGTTGCGAAGTATGGCGTACAGAAGTTGCGGCTCAGCTGTATGCCGAAGAGGCGTGCCGAACCTATCGCCATGTCGCTATATCCTGAGAAGTCGCCGTATATCTGAAAGGTGAATGCCAATGCCCCAATCCATAGGTCGGGCAGTGAGGCTGTGGCATGATGGTCAAATACGTAGTCGGCGACACTGGCGCAGTTGTCCGCTATGAGCACCTTCTTGACAAGTCCCCATAACAGCAGTCGCATACCATTGCGCGCTGATGAGTAGTCGAAGGTACGGTCGTGAGTAATCTGTGGCTTCATGCTGTCCCACCTCTCTATCGGACCTGCCACGAGCTGTGGAAAGAAGGTGATAAACGTCATGAAACTTATGAAGTCCACCTTGCCATACTGCTGTGGCTGGCGATAATGGTCGATGGCAAATCCTGACAACTGGAATGTATAGAAGCTGATGCCTACAGGCAGCAGTACGTCAATAGTAGGCATATCGGCATTGAGTCCGATAGCGCACAGTAGTGTGGATAATGACTGTGAGAAGAAGTTGAAGTACTTGAAGATGCCAAGCACGAGAAAGTTGATGAGTAGCGTGACGGTGAGCCACGCCTTGCGTGATGTGGTAGTACGACCTGTGACGATGGCGTTGACGGTAAGGTAGTTGATGACGCATGTAGCTATCATCAATGCAAGAAAACGCACGTCCCACCAACCATAGAATACGAAACTTGCCAGTATGATGGTGATATTCTTGGCTTTAGCTCCCCTCATCATCCAGTATATGGCGAATGTGACGGGAAGGAAGATGAGATATGTCAGCGTGTTGAATAGCAAGGGACGTCCTGTTGTTGTATGATAATCCGTTACTTTACTATCAATATCTTGGCACATGCGCCTTCGTTGCCTTCTTCGTCAGTACACAGGGCATAGTATATGCCTGAGCCAACACGACGGCCAGAAGAAGTGCAGCAGTTCCACGTAAACTCACCACCGACACTTGTGCCTTCATGCACAAGTCTGCCAGCCGCATTGACTATCTTGACGTTGGTGTCCTGCATGAGTCCACGTATGTGTACGTCGCCCTGATACTCTGGACGTACAGGGTTAGGCCATACCTTGAGCAGGTCACTGTCGAGTGTCTTTGACGGGTCGGTAGCGTCACCCTGATATGAGCATAGACCGGAACCGGTGGCTATGAACACCTCGCCCGTCTGTCCGTTGATGGCGATGTCGTTGATCTCGTTGGATATGAGCGGAGAGTTGTCTGCCGTAAAATGATGGATGGTCTGCAGTCCGTCAGCGCTTACGAGGTAGACGCCGTTGTTGAGCGTGCCCACCCACTTGCGGTTGCCTCCGTCGATGGCTATGCACTTGACAGGTTCGCCACTGAGCAGATAGTCAGCGAGCGAACTGCCGTCGTTGCGTGGTACCTTGACCTGTGAGAGTGTGAAGTCGGAGTTGAACACCTTGCTCGGATCATAGCTTACGAAGATGCCCTGAGTATTGCCCACCCACATGGCGCCGTTGATGTCTTCGACGGCACAGTACCAGAGGTCTGGTGTGTAGAGTATGCCGTCCTGATTGTGAAACGAAGAGAGGTATTTGCGTCGGTCATCTGACGTGAGATCTATGGTGCCGTTGGTGTCGAAGATGAAAAGTCCGGACGGACCGAGTTCGTTGGTGGTGCGTCGCTGGTTGATCCATGCCCATCCTCTCCTGTCAAAGATGGTACGGTCCCATGTAGGCAACTGTGCAATCTCGTTGATGGAGAATGTCTTCCACTTGCCGTCAGCCTTTAGCACCTTGATGACATTTTGTACGAGATTGTTGCACATCCATAGGTTGCCGGAGTGGTCGTATGCAAGTGCCGTGACTCGCACGTATATCTCGGGGTGTGAACCGTCAGGGAGTATACTCTCAAGCGCAGAGTTGTCGTATGAATAGTGCTTGACAAGTTTGTAGTCCTTAAACTCGTATATGCCGGAGCGCGCCGTGCCTATCCAGTGGTGCTCACTATCGGCAGGATCCTGTACGATGTCAGTCACATTCATGTAGGCATTGCCTCCGACGAGCTGGAGCACTTCCTTCTCGTCAAATGCAGTCCACTTGCCACCTTCGTACTTGAGTGCCGTACCTGGGTCGTCATTAGCAGGATTGTAGAAGTTACCTCCTGCCACAAGCAGACGTTCGCCGTGCATATATAGGCGATAGGATATGCCTCGTGTAGGACTGTCTATCACCACGTCCTTGACCTTGGCAAAAGCCTCGTCCTGTGCTGCCTTCTCCTCTGCAGTCTGTCCGAATACTACGCCTGATGGTGCGGAGTCGAGTCGCCGCCATAGTGACTTGTCGAGCAGGTTGTCGCTACGGTTGCCCTCATATATGGACTTTGTAGTCTTGACATACAACTTGCCGTCATGTATGGTCGCTGCCATGACTGCCTCGTCGAATGGGTAAAACTCTGCAAACACTCGCTTGGCAATGTCTGTCATGACAAGTCCCGAATTGATGCTTATGAGTGCCTCGCCACCTATGACCTTCAGTTCGTTGATAGTCTTGTCAGACAATGGCTTTGCCTTCAGATCTGGCATATTCCAGCATTGTCCCTTGTCATCCAAAAGGTCCATGTTGGCATCGCCGTATATGATCACGAGTCGTTTGGCGGTAGCACTGTATGCCATGTCCTTGATGCCAAAGCTCGACAGAGAGTTAGCCTTGTCATATAGTTCGACACTCGTGTCTTCGGTATCGTAACTATATAGGTTGCCACTTGCCAGCACGTATACCTTAGTGCCGACCTTGACTGCCTTGCTGGCATTGTGATATGATGCGTAGATACGCCATTCGCCATCGTCGGCTATTGCTGACAGAGCGACACAAACTAATGCTGATAGTATGATAAGGAATCGTCTCATGATTGGAAAGAAAGCCCTCTGGGTGGTTAATTGTAAATTATAAGTTATAAGTTATAAATTATAAATTACGCATTATGCATTAAGTGATTGGCAAGTTTTGCAACGGCTTTAGCTCGGTGGCTGATAGAGTTTTTGACCTCGTTGCCAAGCTCTGCGAACGTCTGGTCATATCCATCAGGCACAAATATCGGGTCGTAGCCAAATCCACCGTTACCACGTTTCTCGTTGATGATACGTCCTTTGACTTCGCCTTCGAAGAAGTGTGTCTCACCTTGATATATCAATGCGATAACAGTCTTGAATTGTGCACTTCTGTCTGCCTTGTCCTCAAGCTGCTGCAGCAACACGTTCATGTTTGCCTCCGAATCATGGTCGCCAACTGCAGTATGGAGCGATGCATAGCGGGCAGAGTGGACACCAGGCTGACCGCCGAGAGCGTTGCATTCGAGTCCGGAGTCATCTGCAAAGCAGTCGAATCCATAATGCTCCTTGACGTACTGAGCCTTCTGCAGGGCGTTGTCTCTAAATGTGTCGCCAGTCTCTGGTATGTCGTCAAGGCATTGTATGTCTTTCAGGCTCTTGACATCAAAGTCATCACCCAGTATGCGTCTTATCTCGTCAAGCTTATGAGCATTGTTGCTTGCAAGTACTATAACCTTCTTCATTGTTGTCAAATATTTAGTATATGATATGCTGAACAGCAGTCTGTTGTCCAGATGTATGCTAAGAGAGTAATCTATAAGGATATGATGCCACTAACTCTTTGCGCCAATCTTGCCAGATGACTTGCCAGTCGTCTCTATGTATTCCTTGAGTTTGCTGATAGCGATGGCACGTTGGCTTATCTTGTTCTTCTGGTCCATACCGAGTTCGTAGTACGTCTCGTCATAGCCTTCAGGTATAAATACCGAGTCGTAGAAGAAAGAGTCTTCGCCCCTCTGCTCCTCCGCAATCTTGCCCTTGAGTATGCCTTCGAAGCAATGAGTCTCGTATGCGTTGGCATCATAGTCGCCTGTTATGAGTGCCACTACAGTATGGAGCTGAGCGGTACGATCCTGCTGACCAGAGAGACGGCCAAGAAGTTTTGCTACATTAGAGTCGACATTTTGGCGAGTAGTATCGTCAATGACAGGTGTACGGCTGTGAAGTATGTCGAGCATCTCCCTTGATACGCTCTCGTCATGTACTTCCATAGTGCTGAGAGGCTCAGTCAGCATGGAGTCGTCAACGCTTGCATATCTTGATGAATAGATGCCAGGCATACCACCTAAGGCATTACACTCGAGTGCTGTCTCGTCTGCAAAGCAGTCGAATCCATAGTACTTCTTAACAAATCTCGCCTTAAGCAATGCGTTGCCTTGTATACTGCCAGCTCTCTCTGGGATGTAGATGTCACATCCTATGTCTTGGAGCGAACGTATATCATATTTGTCACCAAATATCGCCCTGACTTCCTCGAGCTTATGTTTGCTGTTGCTTGCAAATACAAGAGTACGCTTGCCCTTATTGCGCTTGTTCTCCTTCACCTTCATCTTGTCAAATCCTTCGCCAAATACTCCGCTTGCCTTTGTCATCGAAACGAAAGCGTAAGGGTCTACAAGCTTAATCATGCGCAGTATGTTGACTTGCTCTCTGCGTTTGGCAAGTACCACAATGACCTTTCGCTCAGACTTGGTGTACCATCCTGTGCCGTCGAGTACAGTGACACCACGCCCTGTGGTGTTGATAGCGTCGGCTATACGTGCATAGTTGCGTGAGAATATCATAAACTGCACCGACTCATGATTGCGGTTGATGCAATAGTCGAGAGTGAATGACGAGATGAAGAGCATCACAAATCCGAATACCACTCGCTGCCAGTCATGGAATACGAAGTAGCATGAAGATATGATTACCACGTCGCAAGCCATAATCACCTGTCCCAGTGACATGCTCTTGTACTTGTTGATGATAGCGGCGATGATATCGGTACCTCCCGTCGAGCCATTGTTGCTGAAGCACAGGAAGAGTCCTACGCCTTCGATGATTGAGGCTATGACGCAGGCAAGAAACTCCTGATGCTCTCCCGCCAGCTGAGGCAGGGCATGAGTCACAGGGTCTTCTATCATGCGTTGCATCAACCATAGCCAAAAGGTCGTTGATGCCACTCCCCATATCGTCTTTAGGCAAAACTTAAATCCGAGCAACTTGATAGCTACAAGGAGAAAGAATATGTTGATGATGAGATACGTGTTCTGAGCTTCAAATCCTGTAGCGTAATAGACTATTGCCGATATACCCGACACTCCGCCAGAGGTGAGCTTATATGGCAGCATGAACACGCCTACTCCAAACGAATAGAGTAGCGTGCCCACTGCTATCATGATATAGTCCTTAATCTCAGACCAAATACTCGTACGTAAATTCATAATCGAAAAGTAAAAGGCTGGAGGAAGTTTTTTTATTTCTTAAGCACAATGTTGACCATGCGCTTAGGTACGACGATGACCTTAGCCACAGTCCATCCTTCGAGCCACTTTGCAGCCTGTGGATCTGCAAGAGCAGCAGCCTCTATCGTAGCATTGTCTGCATCAGCAGGGAATTCGAGAGAGAAACGAGTCTTGCCGTTGAATGCTACCATCAGTTTCTGAGTATCTTCGACAAGGTAGCTCTCGTCGTATGCAGGCCATTCGGCATCACAAACACTTGTTGTATGGCCAAGCTGCTGCCAAAGTTCTTCGCAGAGATGAGGGCAGAATGGAGCAAGAAGTACAGCGAGTGTCTCCTTGACTATACGGCTGCGGCTCTTCATCTGGTTGAGCTCGTTGAGGCAGATCATGAATGCTGCAACAGAGGTGTTGTAAGAGAAGTTTTCTATATCTGCACTTACCTTCTTGATGAGAGTGTGGAGGCTCTTCATCTCAGCCTTAGTCGCTTCTCCGTCATTGATCTGTATATTGCCTTCCTTATCGAAGAAGAACGTCCACAGCTTCTTGAGGAATCGATGACAGCCGTCGATGCCGTTAGTGTCCCATGGCTTAGACTGCTCGACAGGGCCGAGGAACATCTCGTAGAGTCGGAGTGTGTCAGCACCATACTTCTCGACGATCATGTCGGGGTTGACGACATTGTACATAGACTTGGACATCTTCTCTACAGCCCAACCACAGATGTACTTGCCATCTTCGAGGATAAACTCAGCAGTCTCATACTCTGGTCTCCACTGCTTGAACGCCTCGACGTCAAGTACATCGTTGCTTACGATATTGACATCAACATGTATAGGAGTGGTGTCGTACTCTTTGCGGAGGCCGAACGATACAAATGTGTTAGTGTCCTTGATACGGTATACGAAGTTGCTTCGTCCCTGTATCATACCCTGATTGATGAGTTTCTGGAATGGTTCTTCTTTTACGCTGCAACCATAGTCGAAGAGGAACTTATTCCAGAATCGGCTATATATCAAGTGACCAGTAGCATGTTCGCTACCACCTACATAGAGGTCAACATTCTGCCAGTATGCGTCCACCTCCTTGCTTACGAGCGCCTTGTCGTTGTGAGGGTCCATGTAGCGGAGATAGTATGCAGATGAACCAGCAAAGCCTGGCATAGTATAGAGTTCGATAGGGAATACAGTCTTTTCGTCGATGAGGCTATTGTCAACAATCTTCTTGCCAGCCTCGTCCCATGCCCACTTGGTAGCGTTGCCGAGAGGAGGTTCGCCAGTCTCAGTTGGGAGGAACTTGTCCACTGCAGGCAATTCTATTGGCAGACACTCCTCAGGTATCATGCAAGGTACGCCCTGCTTGTAGTATACAGGGAATGGTTCGCCCCAATATCTCTGACGTGAGAATATAGCGTCACGGAGACGGTAGTTGACCTTTACACGACCGAGGTCATGCTCTGATACAAACACCTTGGTAGCGGCAATGGCTTCCTTGATGGTAAGTCCGTTGAGGGTAAATCCGTCAAATGCAGTCTTGCCAGGAGCAGGTGAATTCATCACGATACCTTCCTTGGCGTCATAACTCTCCTCGCTGACGTCAGCACCTTCGATAAGTGGAATGATAGGGAGGTCAAAGTGCTTGGCAAATGCATAGTCTCTCGAGTCATGGGCAGGAACCGCCATGATGGCACCAGTACCATAACCGGCAAGGACATATTCGGCGATGTATATAGGACATTTGTCTCCAGTGATAGGGTTGATACCGTATGCACCTGAGAATACGCCAGTCACTGTATGGTCAATCATTCGTTCACGCTCCGTGCGGCCCTTGACATACTTGATATACTCGTCAACTTTAGCTCTCTGCTCTGCAGTAGTGACCATGTCCACGAGTTCGCTTTCAGGAGCAAGTACGAAGAATGTCACACCAAACATCGTATCTGCACGAGTCGTAAAGATGGTAAAGTCTACATCTTGGTCAGCCACCTTGATCTTGACCTCAGTACCCTCGCTACGGCCTATCCAGTTCTTTTGCGTCTCCTTGATAGAGTCGCTCCACTCGATAGACTCCAGACCGTCCAGCAGACGCTGGCTGTAAGCACTCACACGGAGGCACCACTGGCGCATCTTCTTCTGCTCCACAGGATAACCGCCACGTACACTGACACCATCGACCACCTCGTCATTGGCAAGCACAGTACCAAGTCCTGCACACCAGTTGACCATAGTCTCGCCGAGGAAGGCAATACGGTAGTTCATCAGCACATCACTCTTCTTCTTGTCGTCCCATGAGTTCCACTCATCTGCTGTGAAGTCCATTGGCTCAGTCTCAGCCACGTCGATGCCAGCACTGCCTTCAGTCTCAAAGTGCTTGATAAGCATTTCGATAGGCATTGCCTTCTGCTCCTTGTTGCAGAAGTAAGATCCATACATCTTCTCAAATGCCCACTGTGTCCACTTGTAGTAGTCAGGAGCGCAAGTACGTACCTCACGGTCCCAGTCGAAGCAGAATCCTATCTTGTCCAGCTGTTCACGATAATGATTGATATTGGCAACGGTAGTCACCTCTGGGTGCTGACCTGTCTGTATGGCGTACTGCTCAGCAGGCAGACCGTATGCGTCATAGCCCATAGGGTTGAGTACGTTGTACCCCTGCAGTCGTTTATATCTTGCATAGATGTCACTTGCAATATAGCCAAGTGGATGGCCTACATGCAGACCTGCGCCAGATGGGTAGGGAAACATGTTAAGCACATAGTACTTTGGCTTGTCGGCGTCTTCCATCACCTTGTAAGTCTTGTTGTCCACCCAAGCCTTTTGCCACTTCTTCTCGATGTCTCTAAAGTTGTATTCCATATATGTCGTTTGATTTTAGCAGTGCAAAGTTACACCTTTTTTATTTTATATGCCTAATACTATGCAAAAAACCACCCCTAATACTATGCAATTACCCCATTACACAGATGTAAATGCCCACATTCATCCACTTTTTATGCAACAATCCTTTGCCGTTCAATTAATAATATTTAACTTCACGCCGCAATTTTAATTACAGATAGACATGAACCCTTTAAAGAAGTTTGCTGTTAGACTGACCAACAGCCACGTATTCGAGATTATTATCACTATAGTCATAATACTCAACTCAGTGCTCATCGGAGTCGAGACGTATACTAATGATGCCACTGTCAAACTCATTCAGGAGATAATACTCTACATCTTCACGTTCGAAATCATCATGCGATTTATAGCGGCGAGAAACATAAAAGAGTTTTTTACCAACGGATGGAACATCTTTGACCTCTTGCTTGTCATCATAGGATATGTGCCAGAGACAATGGTAGCCAATGCGTCAGCCATGATGGCACTCCGAGTACTCCGAGTATTCCGAGTACTTCGTCTCCTCCGTACAGCCAAGGAGGTGAAACTCATAATAGCGGTACTCGTCAAGTCCACCACATCCATGTTCTACAACCTCGTGCTCTTCCTTATCTTCGTGTATCTATACGCTATAGCTGGAGTGTCAATGTTCCGTCTGCCAGACCCAGCCACACTCGATGCAGAGCAGAAGGCTAAGTACGAGCAGCTTATGGAGCAGGCACCACATGCGCCAACCAATTCGCCAGATCCATTTGGCGACCTTGGTGAAGCCATCTTCACACTCTTCCGTGAACTCACAGGCGAGGACTGGACAGATGTACGATACAACCTCATTACAGCCAACGAACTCGGACTGGTCAAAGCCAACTCTACAGTCATCACCACATACCACGTCAGCTGGTTCTGTATATCAGCAATGCTTCTCCTCAACCTCGTTACCGGTGCCGTGATCAACAACTATCAGGAAGCCATTGAGGAACGCAAGGAGCGTGAACGTAAGGAGAAAGAGAAGAATAATGCATAATTATGCATTGTGAACCTTTAGCTCGGCGAAGCCAATTATGCATTATGCATTATGATCAAGTACGACTATCTCATAGTAGGATCAGGACTCTACGGAGCGACCTTTGCGCATAGAGCTATACAGGCAGGCAAGACATGCCTCGTCATAGACAAACGTTCGCACCTCGGTGGCAACGTGTACTGCCGGGAGGTCGATGGCATCAACGTACACGTGTACGGGGCACATATATTCCATACCAGCAACAAGGAGGTGTGGGACTATGTCAACAGCCTCGTACCATTCAACCGCTATACCAATTCGCCCCTCGCCAACTACCACGGTACACTGTACAACCTGCCCTTCAATCTCAACACCTTTCATCAGATGTGGGGAGTCACCACACCATCAGAGGCAGAAGCAGTGATACAGCAGCAACGTGCGCAGGCCATCGCAGACATCAATGCCCAGCGACACGCACACTCCATCCCGCCACTTAGTGATGACTGCTCTCCGCTCAATCTTGAGGAGCAGGCACTTGTTCTCGTCGGCAGAGACATATATACACGGCTTGTAAAGGAATATACAGAGAAACAGTGGGGGCGTCCATGCGATCAACTTCCTGCATTTATCATACGACGCCTACCCGTACGCCTCGTCTACGATAACAATTACTTCAATGACCTCTACCAGGGTATACCCGTCGGAGGGTACAACCACCTCATAGCCCGTCAGCTGCAACAGGCTGATACCATGACTGACGTAGACTACTTCACCACATCACCCCTCACGCTCCCTGACGGGACAAGGCTCGACACGCCACTTGCACAGAGTTGGCGAGACGTAGCCCAGTGCCTTGTCTATACAGGACCACTCGACCAGTACTTCGGGTACAGATACGGTACACTACAGTACCGCACTGTACGATTCGAACAAGAGACACTCCCCGTGTCCAACTACCAGGGCAATGCTGTAGTCAACTATACAGACAGCCAGACACCATATACACGCATCATAGAACACAAGCATTTCGAGACATTCGGGGCAGACGTGTATGCCAATCCGCATACCGTCATATCACGCGAATACTCCACCGAATGGACACCACAGCTCGAACCATACTATCCAGTCAACGATACCGCCAACAA
>JAZLKQ010000196.1:0-7646 GCA_045597745.1 Bacteroidaceae bacterium
CCCCTCCTTGGGAGGGGCAGGGGGAGGTTTGTAATGAATGATGTTGAGAGGGGTATTAGCACTGGTATGGTCGGTCTGCGCATGTCTGGCTGTCATGGCGCAGACGGATAGCGTGACGGTGGACTCTGTTCGTATGGTACACGGCGGACACTACAGATATGGCATATCTGCAGGTGCTTCTTCGTTGCTTGGCAGAGAGGACGGCGGCGTGGACCTTGTCAAGACTCACTCGACGAGGATGTACTCCATATCGGTGGCAAGACAAACGTGCAAGGCGGACAGTAACAGATGGGACGAGCTATATGGCTATCCGACGATGGAGGTCGGTGCTCTGCTTGCTGACTATAGCGACATCAAGCTGAGCAGGGCAAAGGAGTCTGCAAGCCCATACTCTGGCATGGGATATGAGATTGGCTTGTACGGAGCTTTTCGCCGTGACTTCTACAAACGTGGTAAATTCTCCATGGGCTATTCGCTCGAGAATGGTATTGGGCTCAGTACCCGTCCATACAATAAGGACACTAATGTCGACAACGAGTTCATTGGTTCGCCTCTCACTATATTTGTAGGGCTCAACCTATATGCCAACTACCGCATGAGCCACCATTGGGGCATAGGCTTGAGCATGGACTTCAAGCACTTCTCGTCTGGAGCGCTTGACCGTCCCAACAAGGGCGCCAACAACGTGGGCATATCTGCCAATCTGCACTACTACCCTTATAGCGGCAGGGAGGTGATGCCTGGTGTGGATGACGCATCAAGGCCACTGCACTTTGAGAGGCGGCACTTCAAGCCATACACTTATCTCGAGCTGTCTGCCGCCGTCGGTGGCAAGGCCCTGCTCGACGACTGGATATACTATTATCACTATGCAGATCCTTCCGACCCCAACTACAAGACTTCGCACTACAAGATACGCCCTCTGTGGGGCATCACGGCGGCTCCTATGCTGAGATACAGCGAGAAGTACGCTTCGGGTATCGGCATTGACTACTACTGGGTGTCGTATGTTGACCGTATAGCGGAGGTCGAGGCACTGCGCGGCATAAGCGGATATGAACACAAGAGCAGTGTCATAGGTATTTCTCTGCAGCATGAGGCGTACTA
Source organism: Bacteroidaceae bacterium (assembly GCA_045597745.1). Lineage (GTDB taxonomy): Bacteria > Bacteroidota > Bacteroidia > Bacteroidales > Bacteroidaceae > Minthosoma. Next base: position 1,108 of record JAZLKQ010000196.1, read on the forward strand.
CAAGCATATCTCTGCTCACATGAGTCTTGGCTACTATATCTACCGCAAGATGGGATATATAGCGGAGCAGGACGAGAAACCATATTACGAGACTGTGGGCGTGAGATATTATCCTAAGTTCCTGTCAAACACGTTTATTGGCTACAACGTCAAGGCTCACCTCACTAAGGCTGATTGCATGGAGATAAGGATTGGTTGGCAGTGGAAGTAATGGTTAATGCATAATGGTTAATACATATATATAAATGTACTATTTTGATTGGAAAGGTAAATACGAGCAGTTGCACTCGGCATTCCCTACTCATCGTGACAAGGCACCTGTGATTGGCATCACGGGCAACTACGATACGGCTGCCGGCACATGCACTCTCAACGAACCATACTATAGGTCTATCATCAACGCTGGTGGCATACCGCTTATCATTCCGCCATACGAGCAGCTGGACAAGATAGGCGAGATGCTCGACCGCATCGACGGACTGCTGCTCAGTGGAGGAGCCGACCCTAATCCACTGTTGTTTGACGAACAACCTGTAAGAGAACTGCATGGCATCAACCCACGTCGTGACATACAGGAACTGACAATCATACAGATGGCATACAATCGTCAGATACCTATGCTTGGTATATGCCGTGGCATACAACTGATGATGGCTGCTCTGGGAGGCGAACTATATCAGGACATATACACTCAGCAAGAAGGCGTACATATCAAGCATAGCCAGGATCTGGAACGCTCATACGCTTCGCATACAGTGGCTATTGATAAAGACTCAGTGCTTTATACATTGTTTCATACAGATACGTTAGCGGTCAATTCGTTTCATCATCAAGCAGTCAAGACGCCTGCACCGGGATTTCGCATCACGGCAGTCAGCCAGGATGGCGTGATAGAAGCTGTTGAGTCAAGCGAATATAAGTCTGCCATCGGCGTACAGTGGCATCCCGAGTGCTTCTGTACACGTGACAGCAATGAGATGGCCCCACTATTTGACTGGCTGATAGACGAGTCCGTATCATTTGCCAAAGCAAAGGCGTTGCACAGCAGAGTGCTTTCGCTCGATTCGCATTGCGACACGCCGATGTTCTTTCATCAGAATATCAACTTTGCATCACGCGATCCACGAATACTCGTTGACCTGCACAAGATGACAGAAGGACATCTCGACGCAACCATCATGGTGGCATACCTCAAGCAACAGGAGAGGGACGAGGCGTCATTGCTCAACGCCACGGCAAAGGCTGACCAGATATTGACACAGATAGAGGAGATGGTAGCGACTAACTGCCATGCAGTAGACATAGCATATACTCCTGCTGATCTCTACAGGCTGAAGAGGGAAGGCAAGAAGGCTATCATGCTCGGCATCGAAAATGGTTATGCCATCGGCAAGGACATAAGCCGCCTGGAGCACTTCCGCAAGAGAGGCGTAGTATATATGACGCTCTGCCACAATGGAGACAACGATGTATGTGACTCTGCAAAGGGCAATGCTGAGCATGGAGGTGTAAGCGCATTTGGTGCAGAAGTCATAAGGGAGATGAACAGGCTCGGCATGATGGTAGACTTGAGTCATGCGGCAGAGAGCAGTTTCTATGACGCACTACAGATAAGCAGTACGCCGATAGTCTGCTCACATTCATCCGCAAGGGCACTATGCGATCACCCACGCAACCTTACTGACGATCAAATGCGTGCCCTGGCAAAGGCTGGCGGTGTGGCACAGGTGACATTCTACAACGGATTCCTGAAGAAAGAGGGACAGGCTACCATACTCGACGCTATCGACCATCTCAACCACATGGTCAATGTGATGGGCATAGAGCATGTAGGCATCGGCACAGACTTTGACGGTGACGGCGGAGTGACTGGCGTAGCGTCAGCTTCCGAACTCATCAACTTCACTCGCAGACTGCTACGGGAGAGATACAGCGAAGAAGACATACGACTCATCTGGGGAGGCAACTTCCTGAGATTAATGGAAAATATACAAAGTGTATAAGACGATGAAGAAGATCATACATCTATTGGTCGTTGCAGCATTGTTGATAAGCTGCGACGGGGGCAAGAAGCAGACTGTGACAACAGAAGAGTACCAGCCACTTGCTCCATCACTATGCGAAGACAGCGCATACGCATACGTTGCTGCACAGTGTAGCTTTGGTCCACGTACCATGAACAGCGAAGCTCACGAAGCTTGCAGACAATATCTCGTTGAGAAGTTCAAGTCATTTGGAGCAAAAGTATACGAACAAGAGGCAGACCTAAATCTTTATGACGGCACAGCAGTCAAGGCATGCAACATCGTAGCATCTTTCGATACTGCCAATGACGTACGTATCATCATCTCTTCACATTGGGACTCACGTCCATGGGCTGACCATGACCCAGACGAGGCAAACCACAAGACTCCGGTAGACGGAGCAAACGACGGAGCAAGCGGTGTGGCACTTATGCTCGAGATGGCCCGACAGATACAGATGCGAGCTCCATCCGTAGGCATAGACTTCATCTGTTGGGATGCGGAAGACTGCGGCACACCATCATGGGAGACAAAAGGCGACGAAAGTGGCAGTACATGGTGCCTCGGTTCGCAGTACTGGGCAGGCAAGCACCACATCGAAGGCTACCGTGCAAGATACGGCATACTGCTTGACATGGTCGGAGGATACAACAGTGTATTCCGAAAGGAGTACTTCTCTATGCAGAATGCTCCTGCCATCGTCGACAAGGTATGGTCTACAGGCATGAGACTGGGATACAGCAACTACTTCAGCAACGAAGACGGCAATGCCACTACCGACGACCATCTCCAGGTCAACAGCTCTGGCATACCATGCATCGACATCATTGCGAGCAATCCTGACGGGTCAAGCTTCTGCGATACATGGCATACCAAGAACGATAACGTCAACAACATCAGCCGAGAGACTCTCAAGGCCGTCGGCCAGACTGTACTCGAGGTAATATATAACGAGAAGTAAATTAACTCCCCCCACCCTTTCCAAGGAGAGGAGCCCGGGGCTATCCTTATTATATTATGACAATAGAAGAAGCACAACAGGAAGTCATCGAACAGTTTGAGGACTTCGACGACTGGATGGACAAATACCAGTTGCTCATCGACTTAGGAAGCGAACAGCAACCACTGCCAGCAGAATACAAGACAGAGAGCAACCTCATCGACGGATGCCAGAGCCGGGTATGGCTACAGGCAGACATGACCGACGGCAAGATACACTTTCAGGCAGAGAGCGACGCACTTATCGTCAAGGGCATCGTAACCCTGCTCATACAGGTGCTCGACCAACATACGCCTGAAGAGATACTCGAGGCGGACCTACACTTCATTGAGGACATCGGACTCAAGGAACACCTCTCGCCAACTCGTAGCAACGGACTGCTCGCCATGCTCAAGCAGATGAAACTCTACGCCATGGCATTCAAGGCGAAGGCCAATGGATAATGTTAATGCATAATTATTATTAAAGCATCCATTCGAGTCCATTTTACGACATCAAATATAAAAATGTACTTGATGGACTAAGATGGATGTCGAATCAAAATATAATAAAAGCAATCAATGCTCCATCAGCACGCCCCCTTTGGGGGATGTGGGGGCTCTTTTATTTCTATATGGATCACGAGATAAAACTAAAGGTACGCGACTACGAATGCGACCTCCAAGGCATCGTCAACAATGCCAATTACCAGCACTACATCGAGCACGCACGCCACGAATACCTGCTCGCCCACAACATCAGCTTTGCACAGCTACATGAGCAAGGCACCGACGCAGTCGTGGCACGCATCAACATGCAGTTTAAGACGCCGCTCAAGAGTCAGGACGAGTTTGTCGTCCGCACTAACGTCAAGAAAGACGGCATACGATACATCTTCATGCAAAACATATACCGTCTGCCAGACATGCGACTCGTAGTCCGTGCACAGGTCGACGCCGTATGTCTTATAAATGGCAAACTTGGCGAGAGTGAAGAACTCAACGAGATGCTGGGAGTCTAATATAATGCATAATTAATAATGCATAATGCATAGCTGTAACCGTTCCTGACGCATTTCCGTCAGATAATACAAGTTTAGCACAATGCATATTGCATGACCAATCCCTTTCAGCAAAAAGAGCAAAATACCACACACAATAAGGCACCTTTTATGGACAGGCAAGAGATCATCAACACTATGATACTGACAAAGATTCACGGAGTGAGTCTTAGCAACATGCGTATACTCTACGATGCCATGGGAAGCGCGACTGCTATCATAGAGCACAGAAAGGAACTTGCCGACATCATGCCAGATGCCAGCCAACGCCTCATCAATGCATTCGAGGACATAAGCGAGGCTACTCGAAGGGCGGAGAGCGAGATGGAGTATATAGACCATAACCGCATCACACCTCTTTGCTTCAATGACGACGCATTTCCTGATAGGCTCAAAGAATGTCATGACTCACCACTTGTACTCTACTACTGCGGCAATGCTGACCTCAACAAGGCACATATCGTCAGCATGGTCGGTACTCGCAAGTGTACCGAATACGGCAAAGAAATCTGCCACAACTTCATAGCAGACCTCAAGCGATACTACCCCGATACCATCATCGTAAGCGGATTGGCATACGGCATAGACATCAACGCTCACCGAGCCGCACTCGACAATGACATGGAGACCATAGGAGTACTTGCTCACGGGCTTGACAAGATATATCCATCTGTACATCGTCAGACAGCGGCAAAGATGGCATCACATGGAGGGCTCATCACAGAGTATATGAGTGGCACTGTGCCTGAGAAGGGCAACTTCATACGTCGCAACCGCATCATAGCAGGACTATGTGATGCCACTATTGTCGTGGAGAGTGCAGACAAGGGTGGTAGCCTCATCACAGCCGACATTGCATCTTCGTACAATCGTGACGTGATGGCGTTTCCGGGCAGACTGTATGACCAGTATAGCGAAGGGTGCAATCGGCTTATCAGAGAACATAATGCATCTCTTATTCGCAATGCCGAAGACTTCATCAACTCCATGTGCTGGCCTAACCCTCTCGAAGCAGATCAGAGTCCAAAGCAACTGGAACTGTTTGACACTCTATCTCCCGAACAACAAAAAATCGTCGACGCTCTTTCAAACGTTGACGATAAGCAAATCAATCAAATATCTGTCGAGACAAACATATCCATGTCACGCCTTAGTGCCCTACTATTTGACCTTGAGTTCAATGGCGTCATCTCCGTCATCGGTGGAGGCAGATACCGTCTGAGACGTTCGTAGATACCAACTCACCACATCATCTGAGGTCGCCCATAGGTATGACATTGTTGTGAGTCTCACCCATCTTCTTGTGTACATCCACACCTGGAGTATGCATACGGTTGTCGTACGACACGTGCGACACGCCTATCTGAAAACTTGTACTGCGGTTGATCTTCCAGTCGAGCTGTGCGCCAACTACAGTAGATCCTGGCACTGCACTTCCCATGACATAACTATATGGATAGAGGAAAGGCATCTGTTTGTCATCAGCAAACGAATGATGCACATACCCCGTAGCAAATAGCCTGTCATTGATCCTGTAAGATGCCAACGCATCAATGCTCACGTCATTGATTGTCTCTCCGAACAACCTATACCTGTCAAACGAACCACCAACGGCAAACGTCCATCTGCTGCCAAGCCTCTTGGCATAGAGCAACGAAGCGTCGGTAAAGAATGACGCTCCACGCATCGGATTGTGCTTGCCCCAACCCACAGTCACACCCATATCCACCTGCATATTGAGTCCGTCATGTATATCCCATGATGACCACCCGCCCCAATACCTCCATGGCTGTATGAAGGTAAGCAGAGGCGTCTCCGCATATATCGGTACTGACAGCAGAGGCATGTCTGTAGAGTCTGCAGGCATCGATACTTCGGACTCCACATCCTGAGCCGAGGCTATGGAGGATGACATGACGGCTATGAGTATAAGCAAGAGTTTGTTCATGAGAGGAAGTTGCGTTATGTATTCATTAAAAGATAATGCAAAAGTACCCTTTTTCCATCAAACTACATTATTGTGTTAAGAACATTTACCACGAATAAAGCATTTTATACACTTTATCACGCATCGCATATTATTAAATCGTTATATTTGTAGCACAAAATACATCTCAAAAGTAATGAAACGACATCTCATCACTACCCTTACGCTCATCATGGCATACGTCACATGCTATGCACAGCGACCATACCAGCACATATCTGCCGAAACAGGCATCAAGCATGCGCCATACTCCAACAGCGAGCAACCAGAGTATGTGCTGCTCAACCATGACAAGATGCAGGGATGCTTTCAGGGCGACACTATCAATGTCGACATACTGATAGAGCCATCGCCTACACTCGGCAACAACCCCGTGAGCGGCGTAGTGTATGTAGACCTGCTGTCGCCAGAGGGCGAGATGGTAGACAGGGCAAAGCTCAGGGCTGTCAACGGACGTGCCCGCGGCAAGGTAGCCCTCATGCCAATGCT
>JAZLKQ010000197.1:0-6607 GCA_045597745.1 Bacteroidaceae bacterium
GTATGTCTTGCCGTCCCTCACTATGTGACTTACCCCTGCACGTATGTCCTTCATACGGCACTTCTCGGTGCTGCCAGTATTGCCATCGCCTCTCATCGTCACCATATCACCATCTATGGCGTCTATGCGATGGAGTACAAATACACCTTTGGAAATCTCTGCAAGCGCTATGTCTCCGACACGAAACGTATCTTGCCTGACAAGCACCACGTCGTCACGTTCGGTCTCGATAAAGGGGCGCATAGACACGCCCTTTGCCTTGATCGTCACGCTATGGCCCTTGTTGACCAGCTCGCATACACGTGGCAGAAACTCTGCATTTGCAAATTCTATGGTCTTCACTATGCCTTCTCCTTCCTGTCCGCCCTTATGGTCTCATAGCTCAGACGTACTGCCGCCTCATCCGGGAGATTCTCAAGATGATAGGTTGGCGTACACTCCATCACGTGCTTGACTGCTGTGCAGACACCCGAATATACACGTTTGTCCCACTTCATCACAGAGCATGATGGGAGCAGAGAGGCAAGCGACTCGATGACCGTCTGGCGGTGGATACGGTTGTGCGGAGCCTGTTCGAGCTGTACAAACGCACCTACAGGAGCCTCGATGTTGCGGTAGCAAGGGGTCTTGCCACTCCATGGTGAGCCGTATATGATAGTTCGTCCGTCCACCACCCTCACTACGGGGTTGTCGTCATTCATCAGATCTGTCTCCGGTATGTACTTGAGCCAGTTGGACGTATGAGTGCTCTTTCCGGTGCCGCTCACTCCAAGGAAGAGGTAGCCGAAGCCGTCCTTGCGTATCACTGAGGCGTGCATCAGCATCGTGTCCTTGTCTGCTGTGGCAAACGCATACATCATCATGAGGGAGTTGTTGAGACCAAATATGCGGTCGCTCATACTGCCGGCAAGCGCTACTATACCCTTGGCAAACTTAGCATCCGCCTGTAGCAGAGAGCAGTGACGTCCCTGCATATTGTCAACGACTATCTGGTATGTGCCGTCAGCCAACTGGTATACACCATGGTTGTTGCCGCCACAGTCAAACTGACCTATCTCCTCGCCTTTCGTCTTTGCACGGAATGCCAGGTCTACTGTCAACTCGAATACTACAGGTCCATCGTCCACTGGTATGCGAAATGGCTCGCATGACTCCAGCATTGAGGAGTCCGTTCCCTCGCTCACGAATATCACTCTGAACCTATGCCCACCGACCTGATATTGATTAACTGACGTCATAGGCTACTGTTGTTGTGATGCGGACTCTGCCTGCAGGAACTCTGGCAGGTGAAACCTGAATGCTGTATCATCTATCATGCGCAGCTTCTGTTCGCCACGGTCGAGTATACGCTTCTTAGTCTTGTAGAGCTTCTTGGCGACATTCTTGCGCTTAACGTCATAAAAGACGGTGCACGTCTGGTTTCTCCTGCCCATAGTGCCCTCAAGATACACCTTCATCTGCAGCGAGTAGTCGTTGCGATAAGCGAGAAATCCTGTGCTCTTCTCTATTGGAGCACCGTCCAACTCCATGATGGAAGTCATATATACGATCGAATCTCCGAGCGCATTGCTCATGCCGTACATGTATACCTTAACGTTCTCATGCTTAGGCCCTTGTACTGTCTTGTCAGCCTTAGCGACCTTTGCTTTCTTCTCCTTCTTAGGCTTGTCTGCCTTAACCTTCTTATCCGCCTGCACACTGTCCGTCTGCACGTCAGCACTCTGTGCGTATGTCAGCACAGGCACCATAGCGAGGATGATGAGCATGAGGCAATATTTTATTCTATTCATCGTGATAAGTTTGTAGTCAATGAGTTATTTGGTTGCAAAGTTAGTGATTTCTTGTGTATTAAGCAATGTTGAGCTGTCAAATACGTGTCAATAATGCTTAAAATACCCAAAACTGGTTACACCGTACACATCACATCGACGTCTCGTCATGCCGTACATCATCTGCCGCCATGCCCGTAGCGTCCTTTACATATCCGTACAGCTTGCGGTAGAAGGCATGATGGGCGAGCGTCTCGTGACTGCCGATGATGATGAGCTTCATGCGTGCTCGAGTCATCGCCACGTTCATACGGCGCAGATCTGAGAGAAATCCTATCTGCCCGCTGTCGTTGCTACGTACCAGACTTATGAGTATGATGTCACGTTCCTGCCCCTGAAATCCATCGACCGTATTGACCGAGATATACTGACGTAGAGGCTTGAGCACTTCGCTCCGCTTGATGAGTTGGCGCAGATATTGGACCTGTACCTTATACGGGCTGATGACTCCGACATCAAGTCGTTCGTCGAGAAACCTCTTGCGACCTATCTTCTCTACATAGTCTTCGAGAGTCTTGAGCGTAAGCTGGGCCTCAGCCTTGTTGATACGTCCGTGAGTCTCGCCCACAAACTCCTCTCTGTAGTCTGGTACGTCCGCCTGTTCTGCCCCCTCAGTATCTGGCGCAGGTGACGACTGCTGCATCTCACTCCCGTCTATCCACAATATCGGCTCATCATAGTCCAGTACGCTACGGTGACGAACGGTCGGCGCGGACTCTACCTTGCCGTCGTAGAACCAGTCAGAAGAGAACTTCATGATCTTGTCATTCATGCGATACTGCACTCTTAGCAGGGTGACAGCCGACGGCTGATTGTCCACTATACGCTCCATGTGCGTACGTGCAAGCCCCTGACGTGCAGCCTCATAGCACTTGATGGTAGGCGGCAGCTGCTGATGATCTCCTGCCAGCACTACCCTGCCCGCACGTCGTATGGCTATCCAACATGCCGCCTCAAGTGCCTGGCCAGCCTCATCTATGAAGAGTGTAGAAAACTTCTGCCCGACCAGTATCTTATTGGCACTACCGACGAGAGTACATGCCACCACGCGCGCTTCGGCAAATAGTGACTGGTTGATACGCATCTCGATCTCGGACGCACGTTCACGTAGACGAGCCACTTTCTGATGGATGCTCTCACCCTTCTTGCGGTGTTCGCGCAGGTCTCGCATTGCCTTTCTTATGCTCCAGAGTTCCGTATAGTCGGGGTGGCTCTCAAACTTCCTCTCGTATGTGAACGACAGCATCTTGTCGTTGACACGAGAGGGATTGCCAATCCTGAGTACAGGTACACCGTGGTCCACGAGCTTCTCGCTGATCCAGTCGACAGCCAAATTGCTCTGTGCACACACCAGCACCTGAGTCTCGCGTCTTAGCGTCTCGTATATCGCCTCGACCAGTGTGGTGGTCTTGCCAGTACCGGGAGGCCCGTGCACGACCGCCACATCTTTTGCCCACAGCACCTCGTTGACGGCGGCTTCCTGAGTGGAGTTGAGCCATGGGAAGCGCAGTGGATTGAACGTGAACTTGCCTGGCTTCTGCTGTCCGGCAAATATATCTCGTAGCTCGATGATGCGTCCCTTCTTGGTCTGGAGTACATCATCAAGCGCATGAAACATAGTCTTGTAACTGGTCTCGTCAAAGAATAGCTGTACTCCGAGCGACTCAGTATTCTGCAGGTCGATGACCGCCTGACTGCTTGGCAGAGTCACGACCATGCGGTCGCCATCGACGTACGACACGGTGCAGGAGTGCTGCAGGTAGTGCGTCTCCTTGCCGTCGTCGGTGAAGAACTGTAGCGGTTTGCCGTACTCGAAGGCGGGTTCTATGTCCTGATCCTTCTCGTCGTCATTGCGGTTGTATATCTCAATCACGAGCTGATTGAGCGAATTGTAATAGCTGCGTCCTGCCGTGACAGGGTACCAGCAGATACCGCGGCGTATGCGTCGCTTGATAGGCATCTTCTCCGTATTGATACGGTAGTCCTCCTTCTCTGCCTCGTACTCCATCTGCAGGAGTTGCCTTTGCTTCTGTATAGGTAATAATGAGCTTTCCATAGGATGCAAATGCCTGTAGGGCATGGATTTCATGTTTATAACATTTTCGTCGCCTCGTACATGAGCGTGAGCTTGTGCCTTGCCACGCCGAGAGCCTCAAGTTGTAGAGCAAGCGTGAAGAGCGACTCACGGAAGTCTTCCCTCGCTGCACAGGTGCGTGCCTTGACGTAGCAACTGTATGCATCTCCAGTATTTCCGCTCACCATGTACGCATGTCCCAGTCCTATATGTGCTCCCATCATGTCCGGCTTGACCTCAAGTACAGACTGGTAGGTGCTGACGGCCTTGTCTGTAGCACCCGTCATCAACAGACACAGTGCAAGTGCCATACGCACCTTGACAGAGTGCTCCTCGAGGTAGTCCACCTTATATAATATAGGTAAAGCTTCGCTGTACTGCTCCTGATGGATCTTACACTCCGCCGTGCGGAAGAGGTACTTGACATTGTCCTCATCGTACGACAGCAGCTGTGTGTAGTAGTCCAAGGCTGACTCATAGTACTCCAGGTCGAAGGCGGTGTGGGCAAGATGAGTGAGCGTCCACTTGGAGTCTGGGCGCAGCTGATTGGCTGTCAGATAGCTCTCGTACGCACGATGAGAGTCCGAGAGTTTCTGATGACAGAATCCCATCTTCTGCCAGAGGTCGGCGTCTTGTTCGTCCACCTGAGGCGCAGCCACCGCAAAGAGGTCAAGTGCCTCTCGGTAGAACTCCTTGCGCATCATAAAGTCGGCAAGCATGAGCACTTCCTCCCTATGTCCCTGGAGCAAAGGGCGAAACGCCTGTGTGATGAGGGGCGTGAAGGCTGGTTTATCTTTGGCAAACGGGTCGCCAAACTCATAATGATATGGATATATCCTGTAGAATCGGTACAGATCCTGTATGTAGTGACGACAGATGTCAGCTGGCTTAGGTCCTGACGACATTGCCTTGCGCAGGAGTTCATTGCGCTCCTCGCCGTCAAGCTGCTCATCTACCTGTGCGTTGACCATGTCGATCATGCTGCCGCCGATGCTTTCTATCATGAAGCAGAAGGAGTATGCGTCGCTGTTGCAAAATGTCCTTGCGCTGAAGAGTGCCTGCAGTGATGACGACGCCTGACTGGAGAAGAGCTTGCGAGTCTGCTTCATCTCAGGCAGATACATGGTAAATGGATATAGCCAGTGCGCTACGGTACGGAAGAACGGATAGCCCTTTGCCATGGTAAACGTGCCCATGTACACGTCCGCTCCCTCCATCTGCAGGTCTGCCATCTCACGTATCTTACGGGATGCCTTCTCGTCGTCGAGAGGCGAACGATGCCACTCCGGATTCTCACCGTGCTTTGTCATTTCCTCGTCTATGCGCATCATGCCATTCTTCAGACCGTTGGCTGCATTGCTGTTGAGTATAGACGGTATGATGTCATTGCGCATCTTGTCGGATATGGTATCCGTGATCTTGCTGTACTGCAGACAGGTCATTGCACGGTAGAAGTCACGCACAAATCCCTGTTCCTCGCTATAGAGCGACAGCCTCGACATCACCTCGCTGTACAGTGGCATACGGTCGTCGTACTGACGCAACGTCAGCACGATGCCCACGATAGCTCTCTGGTTGATCTCCGCCTCCGCACTGAGATAGGCGTCGAAGAGAAACATCAGTTTTCTCTCGTCATACATGGTCTGCATCGCCAAAGTAGCCGCTGACACCAGTATCGCCTTGTCGCTGACGAATATCTGCTGACTGCCGAGTATGTCGTTGGCAGTCTCATAGTCTGCCTTGCTCCATGCGTCGGATGTCCACACACTGTTGAAGAGCATGAGCGTTGTCTCCTCGTGCAACTGGACAGCCTCGTCCATATCATGCTCCTGTATGCTCTTGCGGTCGTTGGGGTTGGACTCCATACTGCTGATAGCTGTGCAATGAGTCTCCAGCGCCATCATGACATTAGCCAGTTCGGCCGACGGATTGCCGTCGACGGCGCGATAAGTGGTGGCATACTTGCCAGGGGCAGACTGTATCATCAGTTTTCTCCGCTTCACCCTGTCCGACAGAGCGATGATCTGCGTAGCGATAGAGACGAGCATACGCTCCGAGTCAGGGTCTTCCACACCCTTGACGTAATATCTGAGCATAGTCTGATATGTGGCGGTCAGGTCGTCATATTGCTGTGACAACTGCCAGTCCCCTACGGTGTCTACGTAGTTCTTTAGCTCTGAGAGCATCTCCGAGATATGATGCTGTGGATGTGATGGTATGTCCATAGTGTGTGTGCATTTGTAGTCTGTAGAGTCATAGGCAGAGGAACATCTGGTATCTGTCCCTTATCTACAGACGGATGTATCGTATGTGGTAGAATTTTAGTCATGCGGTCGATCAAGCTTCAACATACGGTCGATCAAGCTTCGACATACATTTGATAAACCTTCGACTTACGCATGACTGATTTCGGTAGTCCTTTACTTGACGAACGAGCGATCGACGAGGTCCGTGGTCTCGACACTGTTCTTGAGCAATGTCCTGCCCTGAGCCCACTTGCGAGCAACTATCAGCATGGTGTCAGCCGGCAGTGTGGCGTGCGGGAAGTCTGGTATCGTGCATATCGAGTCGACACACTGTGGGTCTGTAGGCAATAGGGATGCATAGTAGTCGTGCTCCTTGTTGGCATTGATCATGTCAACCGCCATATTGTACGCCTTGACAAGCAGCTCGATCTCCTTCCTGTGCTCCTTGATGGTCTTCT
>JAZLKQ010000198.1:0-8221 GCA_045597745.1 Bacteroidaceae bacterium
CTTTATAGTGCTGGTTAATGCTGTCTGCATTACCTATGTTCATACCCTTAAATGCCTTTTCAAGCTGCTTCTTCATATCCTTATCAGCATTGATAGGATAAACAGAGAAGCCATAGTCGTTACGGTCAAGCAACTGGAATAAATCACCAAATATCTGAGCACAGTTGCCGCGGTTGATTTCTTCTATCACGAGATACTGACTCTTAGGGCTGTTTGCATCAGCAGCATAATACTTCCACGCATTAACGTATGCCTGCAAGAATGCCTGCCCAACAAACTCATACACTATACGGTCCTCCGTCACAAACACACCATCCTCCTTCACTTTATGTCCAGACAAGTCACGGAGCACCACCGACTTCGTCGTCGGCTTGTACGCACCCACAAAGGTCGAATAGTCACTATCAGGATGAAATGTCGTACGTATCACACTCTCACCCTTCGTCTGTTCATTGATATTGTGCGACTTGCCTGTTCCTGGCGCACCATAATAGATTTGCTGAAGAGGGAGAAGGGATGGTGAAATTGGTACAGAAGTGACCTCACTTGTTTTATCAATAGTTTTGCCTTCGTATAGGAAATAACAACCATGTTCTTCCCTTATAGTATATTCTGACGGAAATACATCATCTAACATGTTCTGCAAATCAACAAGTGTAAGCTGACGTCCTTCCGGTCCATACCATTGATTACTAGTATAAACTTCATAACCGTCAAACGACAGTGGAGTGTCGTCCCATCTAGATTCGTCTGGTCTTTCTTTTAAATCTAAAGAACCTAATACTATAAACAATCCCGTTAAAGAAGAGTTATCTGTAGTTATTTTTATTTTCTTTGCCCCGTCATTCACATTTGTACAATTCGAGTAACTAGCATATTTGACCAAGCTGTCAAGCCGTCCTGTACTATAAAGATACTTAAAGACATCAACACAAAATACTGCTAATGTGTCTGATGTAACAAGCCTTTTGGAATGCGAGTCTGCAATCCTTCTATTTTCCTCTTTTAATATAGACAATGCTAAAGGGTTTGTAGCTAAATACCTACACATTTCTGCAACGTGTCCCTGAGACGCATTAACCAATCGGCAAAGCGAAAGGATAGGAGAATAGAAGAAGTCTTGCCTATCTATAGACTTACCTCCTCCCCACCACTTAAAATCCGATAAGAACAAAGTTAGATAACGCCTGTTATCATCGTCTATATCCGAATAGGCACTTAATATTGCTTCTGTTATAGACTCGTTGTCTTTGCATCTTTTAATTTGTTCATTCGTTAACTTAAGTCTATCCTTAACATATGATTCGTAAGATGAAATAGCCGCGTAATAGTCTGCAAAATAAGCTGCTATTGCCCACAGTTGATTTGGGAAATATATTTTCAAATTACTGGTTTTAGACTCTATCATGAATGAACTTTGATTATAGTATATCTGAGAGTCTAAGATTGATTTTACTTGGCTTTTGAAAGATACCGGCAATTCTCTATCTTCATCCCAAAATGTCAGGAGGAATTCTTTATATAGTTTGTCTCGAAGTAATTTAAGGTCTACTAACATAGTTATAATAATTGTTTAATTATTTCTTCTGCTATTTTCTTTATCACAGGCACTGCAACACTATTGCCAAACTGATGATACGCTTCTTTTTTTGATACAACAATCTTAAACTCATGATTGCTGGAGTTGTAGTTTTGATTGTTAGCGCATTCTGGATGCAACCATCCATTACCAATTATACGATATCCCTGAAGACGACCAGCTTCAACTGGTGTTATCGTTCTAGGATTCTTACCCTTTTCGGATTGATCAATCAATATCTCGCTACCGTCTTTCCAATAGCGGGCAGATATAGTGCTGGTGTACACACTATCTCCTGTAAATTTTGAATA
The DNA here is from genome assembly GCA_045597745.1 of Bacteroidaceae bacterium. Classification (GTDB taxonomy): domain Bacteria; phylum Bacteroidota; class Bacteroidia; order Bacteroidales; family Bacteroidaceae; genus Minthosoma. Next base: position 1,891 of record JAZLKQ010000198.1, read on the forward strand.
ACCAAAACCTTTTCCATTAGCTTTGTTTCTTTCTTTACGCTTTTGATGGCCTTCCCACATTCTATCGCTAATGGTATATGATTCAACAAACTCGTCTGGTTCAAAGATATCTGATACTTGTGTCGGCAGGGTATCCTCTTTCAGTTTGTCTTTTTCATAAATGGTAACTCCATTAGCATCTATTCCATACGGAAAACGAAAATCATCAACTTTAACTAAGTCTTTATACCACGCAATTATAAACAATCGTTCTCTGTTTTGTGGAACCCCAAAATACTTGGCATTAAGTATGGTATACGATACTCCATAACCAAGTTCTTCCAATGTGGCAATAATAACTTTTAGAGTGTTACCCTTATCATGGGTTTTAAGACCACGTACGTTTTCGAGGAATAAAACCTTTGGTGGACAACCGACCTCAATTTTATGCCGTACAATGTTTGCTATATTGAAGAATAATGTCCCTCTGGTGTCATCAAAGCCACGCTTTAGACCTGCTACCGAAAATGGCTGACAGGGGAAACCGCCGCAGCAGACATCAAAGTTAGGAATGTCTGCAGGGTTAGCTTCTGTGATATCTTCGTTAAAGAATTTGTAATTACCCTTTTTGTCTTTTGCAAACAATTTGGGCTCAATGTCTTTATAATTAGCTTCGTATGAAACTCTAGCATGTTTGTCCCATTCGCTGGCAAATACACATTTTGCACCAACGCTGTGCATTGCCGTATGGAATCCGCCTATTCCTGCAAACAAGTCAATAAATGTATATTTCTTCTTTGCCACCTTTCGCTTTATTTTTATAAAGCGCGTACGTCACCACATATAAAAAAGCCGTTCAGGTCTGGGAACCTTTGCTTGTCTTTCTAAATGCAATGACCATCCGCGCTGTGATTAATAATTCTTCACAACGGGACGTCGATGCATCATCTTCCAAGCTTGTTATAGATTTCCCAGATCTGAACGGCGAAGTATGACGTCTTACTCTCTGTCGAGACTGCAGTCTATAGGGGCTGCTACCTTATCTTGTATATCCTTGATACCTTGTGCCTCCCTGTCTTGACATCGGTCGACAAGCCCCAGCAGTAGTTGCTGGCGCCTTGACCTGCCTTGCTCCATGTCTGCAGAGGCACTCTCTTGATTAGTATGCTGTTAGGCATTAGAATAATACTTGTCCGTCAATACCCTAATACGGACAGTTGCTTTATAATAGTTTGGACACATAGACAAAAAGAAACGTGGGTATTGCATCTGGTCCGTCTATGATTCGAGGCTGTAGGAATGGCCTTTAATGATTGACGAACAGATACTAACACCCACGAAGGAGTTGATATGTACGTGCACCCGTAAAGTGTGCCGGTCAGGGCATAATATACCCTGGGCACACTACGGGACTTGTCTATGCAACTCACCCGTGACATCTTCTCTGTAATGTCATTGATCATTAAATTCTGGAGTTTCCTACATTCCGAATCATCAAGTGACATGACGATGATGACGCCTTTTGTCTTATGTCGTCCCCCGATTGCTCCGAGGACCTTTATCTTACCCTACAAAGGTAATGTTTTTAATGATACGATACAAAGACGTGGAGTAAAAATTAAAAAAACAGGGAGATAATGGCTTTTTGATACAGCAAATTGTTTACGTTATCCTTAGAAACACAAACACTATTACCATTAGTTAGCAGGCAAAAGACACTTGAATTTGTTGACCACGAATCTCTCGAATTTGACGAATGTGGATGAATTGTATTTGCTGAGCTAAAGGTTCGTTTGATTAGTGCTATTGGCTTCGCCGAGCTAAAGGTTGACTTCGACGAGCTAAAGGTTCGTGTTAGGTTTGTAATTAATTGAATCAAAAACATTTCATATAGTATTGAACAAGCTGCTTGTTTTCTTTTGTTTTTGATTCTTTTGTTACTATATCCCCTTAAACTATTATGATGCATTGTGCATTAAAAAAGTACTAAGGTGTGGCGGGCATGAATGAGGCGGTATATGGCGCGGAGCATCTTGCCGAGTGGCGTGTAACGTATGCCCCAGTCGCGCATCTCATAGGCAAACGCCTCCTCAAGTATCTGTTCACTTGCCGGCACATCCACCTTCTCCACCCTGATGGGGTGCTGATATGGTGGACGGTCGAACGCGTAACGCTGTATGAGGGGCGATGAACTGAAATGGGTACCTTGACGCAGACCTATATTGCGCACAAGGCTGTGTATCGGATAGAGGCAGAGTCCACCGGCACGATATATGGCTATCTCCCAGCATACGTCCCATGGTATAGGGTTGCGGTCGAGACTGTTGAGGCATGGGAATACTCCGCCGTACTGCATCGCGTCAATATCTTCTGGCGAGAGTCCATACAACGCCTCTTCACGTGTCTGGTAGTGGCGGAAATGTGTCTGCCACCGGTCACGCCATGTGCCCCATCCCCACCCTGCCATGTGTGGGGTGAAGTATGTGCCGGTCGGACGTACTCGTGACTGCTGAATGTCTGTATGAAGGTCGAGACGCAGATTGGTGAATCCGCCTATGTGCATGACATGTGGTGTGTCGAGGTATGTGGCGAACGCATCGTTCATAAACTGGAGAAAGTATGGCGAGGTGCATATATCGTCCTCAAGCACTATGATACGGTCATGATGCTCGAAGACGTACGATATACCCTCGATGATGTTGCGCTCAAGGTAGTAGTTTTCGGCACGTTCGACGAGCGTCACGCTGCGCAATGCCCCCGTTCGCTCCACCTCAGCCTTGACCTCGTGCAGATAGTCACGGACGACATTGACCGCCGCCCATGTCTCTGGGCTCTTGCCTCCGTCTGAGAATACATACAGGTCGGTCTCCGGAGCAAGAGTATTTGCCATAAGGTGAGCTATCGTCTGACGTGTATTGTCTACACGGTTGTATACAAAGAGTGCAACAGGAGAGTTTGATTTGTAATGCATAATTGATTAAAGAAAAAAGCCCTGTTTTATTCATCTATTCTCAAATCACCTACATGCAGATGGAGTGCATCGAGGTCGGGCAACTGCATATAGTCGCCAAACTTTCGGCTGAGGTATGCATGCCAGTCGTGCGGTATAGGTACATCGACGCCTTCAAACTTAGCGTACTGCACTGGGAAGACTTCATCGTAGTATGTGGTATTGTCGTATGGTATACCCGGCGAATAGCGCACGAGCTTCTGCCCTGAGAAGCGTGAAAGGAATCGCATGACTGGGAAGATGATGCGCTGATTGAGATTGTATATGAAGTTGACTCGTCTCAATGCCTGTTCATCAGTCAGCGAAGGATTGTTCATCGGCTTGTACATCGGTCCGATGGTATCCCAAGACAATCGCTGAAGCGAAGGGGTAATCTTCTCGTACGGGAAGATGTCCATGTATATGCCCCTGTACTTGAACACACGGTCGTAGTGATTGACTTCCTCAAGATGGCTTCGCTTGTCTCGGAGTTTGGCGTAGCAGAAGAAGAAGTTTGGGTCGGTATCACGATTCTGAAGAGCGAGATATTCAGGCAGCTCACCTGGCAACACCTTCATCAACCGCTCATAGTCTGGGCGCATGATCTCTACATCGAGGTCATCGTCCCATGGTATATAACCGCCATGACGTATACAGCCGAGCAGTGTGCCCGAACATATCCAGTAGGGTATGTCGTGCTTGCGGCATATCTTGTCAAACTCCACCAGCATCTCTGTCATACGATGCTGCTGTCGTCGGAGCAAGGAGCCTTCGGGGTTGAAGCGTTGACGCAACAACCGATTCTGCTCTTCATCTATCTTTGGAAAATCCATTGGCAAACAGTTTAATTATTAATAAAAAGCCCCCCGGACATGGAGAGGGGCTTCTATGCTCTATCCGAATGCTTCCTCTCTACATACGGTACAATCCATGAGCAGAAAGCAAACAGCAGCAATATCAATATCACATAGTCATCCCAATGTCCTCTGAGCGAACGACCACATGCCGAATGTGTCAGTTTGAAGAACATAAGCAGCGGATAATGCGCCACAAAGTACACCATGGAGTGCTGACCTATATAGTTGATGACTGGTACACGGGGCATGTCCAACGTGAGCAACAGTCCTGAGATACCGCACAAGGCAAGCACCGTAGACAATAATGTACATACTATAGACTCGCACTCCCAGTAGTTGTCTGACATGATGAAGATGCCCTCTGACACACTGTTGAGGACGGCAAACGCCAACAGCATCGCCACAGATATCATCACTGTATGCGCACGTTTGAGTCGCCCTGTAAGCAGATGCCACATCCTACCGAGGAAGAAGAGGAATATGCCGAGAAACACATTGTCGAGTCCATACGGCAAAGGATTGTCGTGCAGATACATCCAGTAGCTGACGAATGGCAAGGCGATATACATCACGTTGATAATCCAAGAATATGCCTTCGCCATCAGCGGGCTAAACTCCGACAGGCTACGCGTCATGTAGATTCGCAGCTTCTCTATAAAGTGTACTGCTATGTAGCACATGAAGAATGAGAACAGAAACCACATCGGCACGTTGCCGTACCACTGGCTTGTCTCCCAGAGATGTGCCACTCGTATATCCTTGACAAAGGGATTTTCGTCTACAAATATAAAGGTGCAGAAGAACATGTACACGGTAGCTCCAACGAGTCCCCACACCACGTATGGCACAAGCAGACGCCTGGCTCTGTCCGCCACATACTGCAGCGAATTGCCTGACACCGTCTTGTTGAAGTACCCTGCCTTGAAGAAGAAGAACCCCATGAAGTAGTATGTCCAGTGCATGATGGTCTGCCACCAGTCATCATCACCAAAGCCACAGGCGTTGGTGATGTGAAGCATGATCATGCGGATAATGCATATACCACACAGAAAGTCAAAAGCATGATTGCGCTGTTTCATCATTTTCTACCAAACAAATACTCTCTTAATACAGGACTAACTCTCAACACATTGCTCACGATACAGCAGAATGCTATCACCACAAGAGCAACACCTACCGACAGCACCACATCTACACAGAAGTTGGGATGATGGGCGTCGAGCCACTTGCCCACCTCTGGCAATACCGGCAGCAGGATAAAGTGCAGCAGATATATGTCGAGAGTACGCACGCCAATATACTGCAGGCCACGACCTATGACTCTCTCCTTGGTCATGTATTCACCATAGTGCCTGAATGTCATCAGCACTATCAGCATCAGGCTGTACATGGCAACGGTACGTGGCAGATTAGTCAATTCACCTTTCAGGAAATGCCACTTGAATATGTCGGCACAACAGACAAACGCCAACACCACCAGCATGACAAACAGCCACTTGCTGTCCATCAGCCTCTGAGCTCGATCCCAATACCTGTGTACTATATTGCCCACGAGGAAGAAGTGGAAATACTGCAATGTCTCATACATCGAACTCTGCATCATGAAGTCCGTCTTCCACCATTTGCCCAACGTATCAGGCAGATACAGCGAGTCGTATGCCATCATTGCCACCACCCACAATATTATCACCGGCACATGCGAATCCCGCATCCACCGCTGTGCTATAGCCGCAACGACATAGTACATGAGAAACATCTGCAGCAGCACCCAAGTAAACCAATATCCACCCTTTGTCGGGCTCTGCATCACCTTGGCAAATCCATCCCAGAACGGCAGATGACCTCTCAGCACAAGGTAAGCACAGAGGAATACCAACGCTGGTATCACCTGTACCTTGACCTTCTTCCATGTGATGGACGCAAAGTTGGATGCCGTCCATTCCCACCTTGACTTATATGCCAGAAATCCGCTGACAAAGAAGAACAGCGGCATACGCATCAGCACAAGAAAGGGCAGAGACGTAGATGTCTTCTCCGACTCGCCAAACGATATCTGCGCCACATGATATGCCACGACCAGTATCATCGTAAATCCTCGCATGGCATCAAGCCAAGTGAGACGGGTATTTATATTATTCATAATAATTAGCCCCTCTTAGCATCTTCACCAGTTCATCACTCACTCCCGACTGCAACTTACGGGTAAACATCCTGCCACTCTCCATCAGCATGTCATAGTCCGATGCCTCCATCACCTTGATGACAGGCTCGTATACAATGAAGTGCAACGGGGTGAGAGCCGCAAGCCCAGGGTATTCACCCTCAACAAGCATACATCGAGATGCCCACACAGGAGAGTTGAATGCTATAGTCTGAGCCACTGTCTCTGCCTGGCCAAACGAATCTACAAAGTATCTCCTTACTTCTGGCACCTCAGTATACACCTTATATATATATGTAGCCAACGCCTCGCTGATACACCACCATGCGCTGCCCTTGTATAGCG
>JAZLKQ010000199.1:0-6593 GCA_045597745.1 Bacteroidaceae bacterium
CGCATTCAGCCAGTTTCTGCGCGATGAGTATCTGTACACCGACGACCTGATGCCATATTATTTTAAGGAACGCATGCCCACGCACGCGCGAGGGCAGAATACTATTGCGACAACGATGAAAAAACTTAAGGCTTTCTTCTCGTCTATGCATCAGACTGGAGTAATCAGCAAGAATCCATTCGAGTGCATGAGCAAGTCGAAGAAGACCAAAATCTGCCGTGAACAATATGACAGTCCCGTATTTCTTCGCGAAGAGGAATTCCGGAGATTACTCAACACGGAAGTTCCTGAGTCCTTGCTTGCATGCAAGGATTGTTTCGTCGTCCAATGCGCTCTTGGCTGTCGCATCAGCGACTTTCAAGGATTCTCACGCGCACAGATTAGTGTTGACGATGGAGTGCCCTTCTTCCGTTATTGCCCTCGTAAGACCTCTCGCGAATATCATGATGACGTAGAGACACCTATCCTATTCTTCGCTCTTGAGATAATGAAGCGCTACGACTATAGTTTCTCCATTCTGAATAATGCATCAGGTAAAAGCGGTTACAACGTCAAGATTAAAAAACTACTCAAATACTGCGGAATCGATAGACCATGCAAGGTGTGGGATGAAGAATCCCGGCAGAACATATTACGCCCTCTCTACGAGCTGGCATCCTCGAAATTATGTCGTAAGACACATGAGGACATGATGGTGAAGGTGCAGTTAAACATGTACACGACAGGATTGCACCGCGTGGGTTCAGGAGCAATTGCGGCTTATACTCGCCTTGAACTTAAGGACAGATTCCGTATGATGTGTCTCGCGTTCGGGGAACCGTACTATACCGTTGATAAGGATCTCAATGTATTAACCTGCGATACAGGTTCTTCTCAGCCGCAAGACACTGCTCACATATAACTGAGCGGATATACGGGTACATGATCTGTGCTATGTCGCCCGCAAGATAGCATGGCTCTTCACCAGATTCATCAAGGTTTAGCGCTTCAGAGATATGATGCTCAAGATGAACTATCTCGTGAACAATAGAGTTAAGATACTGTTCCGCGGATGATGCCTTGCCTATGACAAGGATTGTCTCTCGCGCCTTAAGATCCGAATAGCACAGTCCCGTGTCAAGTCTGTTGTTCATCATATTGCGATATGCCTTCTCCTGGTACTTCTGTGACGCTCCTGCATGTTGCAGCGATGCTATTACTTCCGTAACATAATAGGCATCTACTGCGACATAGCATTTTACGTGCCATGCCGCATTAGGTATTGTTATCTCAAATTTAATCATCTTCAATCAGTTCTTCAAAGTCAATAGGTTCTCCGTTTCCGGCATGCTGTGCAAGGAATCTGCGGAATACAGTTTCATTGCTGGTGTCATCATCATCAATTACGTTCTTGATGAACAGTGCGAGTCGTGACTCATCCGGTACGGAGGAGCCAAGCACATGTGCCTTGCCCCACGTAGCCACATAGACATAATCATATAACACCTTGTTATCTAACTGCACACCGTGCTTCTCAAGCAATTTATCGACTTGCTCCTTAGTGTATGGTGTTACCTTTTCCTCTTTACCAGATGCGTTTCTTGCGTACATGCTCTTGCATGCATATTCATAAGCCGCCTTCGAGAAGTGATAGCCATAGAAAGCAAGATAGTCGCGCATTGCGCGCGGAAGCCATTCGTAATTATCCAAACTCTTATACATAAGCCTTATCTATTATAATTGGGAGTGAGAACTGGATTGCCCTCACTCCCCGATGATTAGTAGCGACCACCGCGACGCATGTTATAGCCACGGCGCATCTCCTGACGATAACCTTGACGAGATTCTTCGCGGCTGCCCATTCGCATGCCTTCCTCATCGTCGTAGTCCTCGTCTTCTTGGTAGTCGTCTTCGCTTTCGCGCATGCATTCTACGCTCTGCATAGCCTTGCCAAAATACTTGATGCCCCTGCTCAAGTAGTCTGCAAGTTCATCAACCTTCTGTCGCATTATTATTATCTTAGCCATATTACTTTCCTCCTTTTTCGTTCTTTGCCTTTAACTGCTCAGTCAGTTCTGCCATCTGCGCTTGCATTGCTGACAGTTGACCTCTGAGGTTGTCAATCTCCTGCGCTTGCTGTGCTTCTCGCACCTTTTCGGGATTGAGCTGATTCAGCAATGTCTTGCAAGTCTCGATGCGCTGCTTGTGCATGTCAACACTGTTGATAGTGTCAACACTCTTCTGCATCAGCATCTGTATCTCGCTGTTTATTGCCTCCTTTGAGCAAGCGATGCAGACCTCTTCTCCACTTGTCTGCTCTACCACGTTTGCGACTTCCGCTGATGGTGGCAGTTGCTTGTATGGTGTAACCTTGTCGTTGACCCTCACCGTTATGTCTAACGGCATCATCATCGGCTGATAGTAACCCATCATCGGCACCTGCGGAATTGTTTCCACTACACCAATCTCGATGTAGGGTGTCATCGTCTTGTGCAGAATATATAACTGACTGCCTTGTCTTAGGTTCTGAAACATCTTCTTTTGTTTTATTAATTACGTTAATTACTGACTGTTGGTGCTGTCGCATTGAACTCGCCTACCGCCTCTACGATTCCCTTTGAGAAATCATAGAAGAACAGGTAGTAACCAGGCGATGTTATGTCTCCTGCGGTCAATGCGCCTCCTCCAGGCTTCTTAACTGCCTTGCGTGAGCCAAGCAGACCTTGTGTCTCAAAGAATATCGGAGTTGTTGCCGTTACTCCTGATGGTGTAGAAGCCGTGAAGTGGACGAGTAACAGTCCGTTGAATGGGGAATTGACATACGGATGGTTGGTGAACTCGTAGGTGAGATTGGTCGCATCACCATAAGTACCTATAGTCTCCAGTCCGTATATCCCTTGTCGGTTGAATGGAATAGGTCTTGCCATAATAGCCTCCTTTCCGTTAGCCGAAGATTCCCCCGTTCAGACCAAACTGACCAGCTCCATACAGTTGCCAAGCAGGAACGCCAACAAGATTAGGGTGCTGAACTGTTGCAGTTGATGGCATCTTTGACTTGATTTCCGCAATATCCTTGTAAACTGGCGCAAAGTTTGCGGCATTTTCCGCTTGCCTCTCAGCACGTGATTTAAGTGTCGCATTCTCCGCTGTAAGTGCGGCAATTTCACGATCTTTACGTGCGTCCTCGATTGCATCAAGTTTAGCAAGAATGCGATTAGTATTGTCGTTGCCGTTCTGCTTCAACTGACATGTCTGGTCTTGTGCTGCGTAGCCAATCTGCGAGAAGCCACGCTCCATGCCCACCTGAGTCTGATTGAAACCGTTAAGCATGCCGTTGATAATGTCCTTCTGACCGAGCTGTGACTGATAGCCCTGATTGGTGATTGCATCACGAAGCGTACAGCAGCAGTTTGCAAGCTGTGTCTGTAGGGCATTACCACCCTGCATGATTGAGGTGAGAACCTGATTGAATGACTGACCTGTAGCAGTACCCTGATTGCATATCTCACGACTAACAGCGTTGATAGCAGCCGTGATAGCATCAGCACTTGTGTTTGTCATATTTGCGAGGCTCTGAATGTCAACACCGTTACGCTGGAGCATCTGCATGAGCAACTGCGTATTTGAGTCGTTGTTAATCATGTTTGGCAGAGCGCATCCTCCGCCACGGTTTCCGAAGAGACCACCACCGAAGCCGTTGTTGCCGAAGATAGCAGCGATTACGATAAGTGCGATGATGTCTGACAGTCCGTTGTTGCCGAATGCACCGCCACGATTACTACATAGCGCAATCAGCGAAGGGTCAACACCCTGTTTCTGCAAGAGTGCAGGAAGCATTGCAAGAATGCCGTTTGTGCTGTTGTTGCCGTCATTGACAACGTAGCACTCTGAATTAGGTATAAATCCCATAGATGTAAAGTCTATTTTTGTGGGTAAATAATTATGTTAACTAACTCTGTACCATATCCCCGATGCCGGGAAAATGGTTGTACTCGAATACAGTGCAAAATTACAAACCTTTATAGACTTTCCATAACTACACAAAAAAACCACCTAATCATCTAAGATTAAGTGGCTTACATTGTCAATTCTTTAACAATTTACGCAAGTCTGCGAGAGACCATAGCCTTTCCGTTATGCCCCTACGCTTCTTTCCGGGAGGTATCTCACCCGTCTCTACCTTGTAACGAAACTTTCTCTCGTTCATATTCAGATATGATGCCGCCTCTGACTGCGACATAGACACTCTTGCCACCGAAGCAAGTATCTCAGCTGCATCCTCCTGCGTGATCTCGCAAGGGTGCGCATCATCTTCCAGCCTCGCAGCAATCCTCCTCAGTTCCTGAGCTATTATTCTCTTCATAGATACATCTTCTTATTACGGCAGCCAGGGCAATGATGATTGCCGTAATGACCACTACGCTCAATACTACATCTGACACTCCTATCGCTATCAGTATTAACCCGGACACAAGCAATACATCAGAAATTCTTAACAGCCCTTCCATTTTCGCGCGTACATTAATGTTGTTATAATTACCCCTATCATATAGACAAGAGATATAAGTCTTATTTCTGCTCTATCAACTCCGAATACAAGGAAAGCGATGTAATACAGATACCCGAATAATGCCATTCTGCACAGGGACCTATGCTTCCAACAGAAGCCAAAGAACCTGCCTGCACAGTATATGCCCCCAAGACCTATCATGTCATAGAAGACGTTGATATAATTAACCGCATACAGCCAGCCATCCTTCTGTACGTCACTCATTGTCAGACACCATATCTTGATGGCACACGTAAGCGCTAAAATGGAGGGCATGTATTTGACAAAAAGCACAAATATATTCTTTAACATATTTTTCATGCTTGCAAAGGTAACAATTTTCTGCGAAATATTCTCTTTTTGCAGAGAGAATTACATTTTTGACGCTTTTTTATTTTATTTGCGCTTCGCAAGGGTGAAGAATATCAGTATCAGCAATGCGAAGATGACAGCCGCTACCTTGCCGAATCTTGCAAAGGTCAAATCCGACTCTGACAATCTCTTGACTATCGGGCTGGTCACTATCGTGTCATGCACCTCATGATATAGAGTATCTGTAATTATCTTCTCCTTAATGCGATTGCGTACCTTGTACTTAGTGTGATAGACCGTATCTCCCCTCACGAATGTCTCTACATATACCGAGTCATGCAGATACACGGAGTCCCGACTTACCTTACTTATATAGGTGGTGTCATGCACTGTGTCAGTCTCTCGTATCACGCTCACCTTGCTCTTGCATGATGAGAATGATAGAGAGAGAGCAATACCCATTATTAATATTAATCTGTTCATTTCGTTTCGTTCTTGAATTTAGTGAATTTACCGTCCACATAGCCCTTAAGTCCGAAGATGGATCCTGCATACAAAAAACTTTGGCCCAACACCCACAGCGAGGAGTCATGTACCTGATGCAGTTCGGACATGAAGAAATCAAGGAATATCAATGCGAATCCTAACAGAAGAGAACCGCATGCCGTTACACACTGAGGAGAAGTCCATTTCATAGCTATGATATCTCAAGGGTTATGTTATTGTGACCTTTAATCACTGCATACAGTTTACGGAAGGCATCACGGCTGTTGATTACCTTGCCCACCATCTTGTTCTCTCCTACAAGGATGCAGCCAAGTGAGTCTGCAGCAGTGTTTCCGCAGTGTATCAGCACTCCTTCGAAGCCCTTAATGCCTACAATGCGAGGTAACTTACCTCCACATACCTCCTTGTAGAATGTCTGACCTCCGAACTTACTCGACTTGATGCCCATATCTACAGAGTAAGTACCCGTAGGTATAGCAGTCTCGCCATATACCTTCTTCTTCCGGATCTCCTCAACGGACATGTTGTCTGTCAGCCCTCTGTCCTTGTCCTCTATAGTGTCGCAGATGTACTTACCATCTACATAGAGCCTACCTATCGTGTAGGTCTCCTTCTTCGCTATTCGCTTTACTTCAATCGTTGTCATAGTACCTCTAATTCCTTTTCGTCTGCTGCGCAGACTCGCTTGCTTGACAATGAGCCTTCCGTGGCTCTGAATATGCTGAGTATTGTTTTCATAATTACTCTGATTCTGCTATATATGTTGCGTATTGCGTCCAATTATAATCGCAAAAACGATTTGTGCTAATTTCAAAAACGAAACGTACAAACAACTTAATTATATAGTTTTCTTTCAAAAAAAAACATGTAAGACTTACTGAATAGTTTTTTCGAGTCATTTAATCACCTTTATTTTTGTTCGCGCACGAAACGTAAAACCAATGAATAATTCCGTTTATAACAAACTTCATCTTGTTTTCATCGTGTGGTAGCGATTAGTGAGGCCAATCCGACATCGGTTTGATTGCATTTGCCACAATGGACCACTTCTCCTTGTACAAGTCAACATAGTCGTCAGGCACATAGTAGGCTTTACCGCCAAGCGACATTACAACCGTAGAATATTGCTGAAGGTTTGGTGGTGTTGTTGCCAGAACCATTATATCTATGTAGGGAAATGGTTGAAATGCCATAATGGATTTGATATTTTCATGCAAAATGAGATAAGGCATTTTATTGCAATTTC
>JAZLKQ010000200.1:0-10383 GCA_045597745.1 Bacteroidaceae bacterium
ACGTATGATGAAGCTTTATCGACCGTATGATGAAGCCTCGTCGACCGTATGTCTATTTTTATACGTCAGCAACTGCTGATTTGCCATACACAATCGACGCATGGGCATAGTCCATGTATCAGTTTTGCAACGTTATGTTACATACCGTATAAATAAAGGATGCAGATATATGTACATTTGCATCATTATACATTATATATTATCTTGTCCAAAACAAAACGTAATGATATGAAGCACTCAACTACACATCTTCTGGCATCAGCAGCACTGGTGCTTACCTCACTCACAGCCACTGCTCAGGAACTCGAGACTCCTACGATGGGCTGGAGTTCATGGAATACATACGGCTTTCAGATATCAGAGAGCATCATCAAGTCACAGGCAAAGGCAATGGTAGACAGAGGTCTCTCCGATGTGGGATATATCTATTGCAACATAGACGACGGATATTTCGGAGGACGTGATGCACAGGGACATCTCCTCATACATCCTACACGATTTCCTAACGGCATGAAGCCGGTCGTAGACTACATACACGGTCTCGGCCTCAAGGCGGGCATATATTCCGACGGCGGACACAACACGTGTGCTTCGTATCATGGAGGCGACAAGATAGGCGAGGGCGTAGGACTCTATGAGCATGATCAGATGGACTGCGACTTCTTTTTCAAGGACCTCGACTTTGACTTCATCAAGGTGGACTTCTGTGGAGGCGTAGACTACCACAACAACGAGAAGCTCAATCTCGATGAGAAAAAGCGCTACACAGAGATACACAACGCCATAGTCAAGGCTGGCAAGCCAGGTGTCCGCATGAATGTGTGCCGATGGGCATATCCTGGCACATGGGTCAATGACGTGGCAACATCATGGCGTACCACAGGCGACATCTATTGCAGCTGGGAGTCAGTCAAGAGCATCCTTGCCGAAAACCTCTATATGTCAGCCTATTGCCGAGACGGACATTACAACGACATGGACATGCTCGAGGTAGGGCGCGGACTGACGTCTGAGGAGGACAAGACGCACTTCGCCATGTGGTGCATCATGTCGTCACCACTGCTCATAGGCTGTGATATGAAGAATATCAGCGAGCAGACACTCTCGCTCCTAAAGAATACTGACCTCATCGCTGCCAATCAGGACAAGCTCGGTCTGCAGGCATACGTGGCTAAGTACATAGATGGTTGCTACATACTCGTCAAGGACGTGGAGACTCTGCAAGGCAACACTCGCGTCTTTGTGGTATACAATCCGACTGACAGCAACAAGAAGATAGACGTCAACTTCGCTGACATTGACCTCGCGGGCAAGGTACAGGTACGCAACCTCATGACGCAGAGCGACTTGGGAGAGTACGAGGATGTCATCTCCGCACGAGTGCTCTCACATGGTGTCAAGATATACAAGGTGACTGCTGAGCGTCGCCTCGAACGTAAGTTGTACGAAGCGGAGACAGCATACGTGCCATCATATCAGGAGATTAAGTACGCGCAGACAGCACAGTACGTGGCAGACGATGCCAACAGCGGCGGCTACCGTGCGGAGTGGCTTGGCAATGGCAAGAACAACGGTCTGCACTTCCTTGACGTATACAGCCAGACAGGCGGTGAATACTATCTCAACGTAGCCTACATGTCAGGCGAGAGCCGTAACATCACCGTTGAGGTCAACGGTGCGACTGCATATACATTCCGTTCGCTCAACTCTGGCGGATGGGGCACCACCAAGACTGCCAAGACTAAGATCAAGCTCGACAAGGGCAACAACACTATAGTGCTATATACTGCATCGGGCTGGATGCCAAACGTTGACTACATGTCGCTTGACCTTATCACACCGCTTCCAGACGCAGTTGAGGCAGTTGAGGCAGAGGGTGATCAGTCTGACAAGGTGAGCTACAACCTGGCTGGTCAGCCTGTTGACAAGGCTTACAAGGGCATAGTGATCAAGAAGAACAAGAAGGTCATGCGATAGTCATTCGGCTGACTGTCAGCATGATGACGTAAGAAGGATAATGTATTAACTGACAAAAGACATAATACTTACAACAATGATAAAGCATTTACTATCAGCTCTCGTAGGATGTGCTGTACTCAGTACAAGTGCCTTCGCACAAAGCCGGGATGCAGTAGAGCTCAAGCCGTTCTCCAATCAGTGGAGTGCGGACAATGGCGACGGAACATTTACCAATCCGATAGTCAACGCCGACTTTCCTGACCTCGACATAGTGCGTGTCGACGATACATACTACATGATAAGCACGACGATGTTTATCTTTCCTGGAGCTACGATACTTAAGTCTCACGACCTCGTCAACTGGGAGTATTGCGCCAATCCACTCAAGCAGATAGCCAATTCGGACGCTTACAACCTGCGCAACGGACTCAACCACTATGCAGGAGGTCAGTGGGCTACAAGCTTGAAGTACCATAATGGCAAGTTCTATGCGCACTTCATAGCCTTTGGTGATGACGGCGGTGGCTTTCTGCTGACAGCTACAGACCCAGAAGGCGAATGGTCTATGGACAAGGTCAACGGCTATTATGACAACGGTGTACTATTTGACGACGGACCTGATGGCGACGGCAACGTGTACGTCGCATACGGTATTGATCACATACGTGTCGCACAGATCACGACGGGGTGGAAAGAGATTAAGAGCAAGGAGGTCATTAGTGTGGGCAATGGTTGTGAAGGCAGTCACATGTACCACATCGGCAAGTACTACTATATATATGCGACCTATGGAGGAACTGAGGGTTCACAGACCATCTTCCGTGCAACGGACCCATTTGGACCATACGAAGAACATAAGGGCAGGGTATTTGCCGGACAGAAGATACACCAGGGTGGACTTATCGACACTCCTACTGGCGAATGGTGGACGATACTCTTCAAGGACGCAGGATCTATAGGTCGTATACCGTATCTCGAACCTGTGAAGTGGGTAGATGGATGGCCTGTCATTGGCAACAACGGCATAGACGTGAGCAAGAACTCACAGCCTTACCGTAAGCCTGACGTGGGCAAGGTCTACGAGAAGACTTACCTACCTACAAACGATCCATTCTCTCAACCCGAACTGGGTATGCAGTGGGGATGGAACCACAATCCGCTCAATGCCCGCTGGTCGCTCACACAGCGTCCAGGGTATCTCAGGCTCAAGACCGCAAGTGTCACAGACGACTTCACTCAGGCTCGCAACACGCTCACTCAGCGTATATTGGGATTCAGTCCAGAGGGTACTTCATCCAATGTGTACAAGCCATCGTACGGCACTGCAAAGTTTGATGTGAGTGGAATGACAGATGGTGACATCTGTGGTCTATGCGTCTTCCAGGACAATCATGGGTACGTCGGTGTCAAGATGATAGATGGTAAGAAGTATCTTGTACAGTATATCAACAACTTCAGCGGCACTATCAAGAAGGAGACTCTTGGCCCAGAATTGAAGCAGGACATAGTGTACCTGCGTGCTATATGTCGTTTCGGTACCAACAAGGTGTACTATTATTACAGCCTTGACAACGAGACATTCTCACGTGTTGGCGGTATTCAGGACATGAACTACACCCTTACGGTATTTGTCGGCAATAGGTTTGGTCTGTTCAACTACGCCACTAAGAAAGTAGGCGGATATGTGGACGTAGACTGGTTCTCGACCGAAGGTGGCACATTCGTCGAAGAGGATTACTATACCGAAGAGTACCTTTATCCTAACGGCAAACCAACTGCCGTCGATGCACCATACGCCATGCCGACAGGCAAGACAGAGTACTATAGCCTCTCTGGTGTTCGCCTCTCGTCACCACAGCGAGGATTCAACATAGTGCGCCATCCTGACGGCACGACAAGCAAGGTGATGTACTGATGACGGGATTTGACAATGCTTTCGACAACATTACACCTATTTTATAATAATTATCTAACAACTAATAAACTATTTTAAGATTATGAAGTCAATAAAGACACTACTTCTTGTATTTGCACTCATGAGTACATCATTACTCAATGCTCAGGAAGTGCTCAATGTCAAGATTACGGTCAGCGGATCTACACGAGACATGCTCATCTATGCACCTAAGAATATGCCTGAGAATGCACCGGTCGTCATCTCGATGCATGGCATGAATCAGGATCCTACCTATCAGATGGAGCATACGAAGTGGAGGGAGATAGCCGACACAGAGAGATTTTACGTCGTATTCCCTCATGGTGAAGGCAACTCTTGGGACATAGGCGGCGACAAGGATGTCAACTTCATCAAAGCCGTCAACAGATATATGTACAGCAAGTACAGGATCAACAAGGGACGTGTCTATGCGTCAGGATTCTCTATGGGAGGCATGATGACATATCACCTCATCACCAAGATGGCTGACCAGATAGCGGCGTTCGCTCCAGTGAGCGGTATACCAGTCGACAACCGCAACCCTTCCGGTAGCAGACACGTACCACTCATACACCATCATGGTAGCGCTGACGACGTAGTGAAGTTTGGTGGAGACCCTTATCATCCTGCCGGTGGCTATAGACCGATTACTGACTATGTGACTGCATGGGCTAAATGGAACGGCTGTGACATGAGCTCGCCAGAGGTCAAGATGGTAGGTGCTGACAAGCGCACCACATGGAAGAACGAGGCTGAAGGTATAGAGACTGTATACACCATCATCGATGGATGCGGACACTGGCATTCGGACAATGTATGGGGCGGCACATATACTACGATGGAGATATGGAACTTCGTCAAGCGCTATTCGCTCAATGGAGACTTCTCCTACGCGCCTTACTTGCTCAGGACAGTACCTTCCGATGGTGCTACAGGCATCAATCAGCAGTCCACATTCACCTTCGCATTTAGCGAGTATATACAGGTCGGGCCAACTACAGCGACAGCCGAATACAACGGCAAGGTCATTGCTCTTGAGAGAGTCACTTCAGGCGAGACATCACGCAGCATCAGGTTTAAGTTCCCAGAAGGAGTAGTACTTGAGACTGGAACATACAAGATAAGTCTCAATGACGTCAATTCGGAGTCTGGTGGTCATAAGGACACATTTACCATATCAGTAGGTGTAGAGGGCAACAACACAGCTATCTCAGCCATCTCTCAGGAGGCTGATGCAGCTCAGATGTACTCTCTCTCTGGCGTCAAGGTCAGTTCGTCTTCCAAGGGCGTAGTTGTTGTCAAGGGCAATAACGGCAAGACGAAGAAGGTACTTATAAAGTAACTAATAACGATATATATGAGCAGAATAACAACATGTGCAGCAGTGTCTATGCTGATGCTCTCAGCATCCTTGACACTTGACGCACAGGAGATTAACATTGGTGGCAATGTAGTAGTGGCAAAGTCGAGCTATGGACTCAAGACCAGCAAACGCAACTGGGAGGGGGCTTCGTGCTCAATAGTAGAAGTCAAGTCCAGCAAGATCAAGGAGGACTATACGATGATTACGGGCAAACGAAGCCATTGTCATAACGAGGGTACAGAGCATGTGTACAAGATGGTCAACCCTCAGGGCGATGTCCTTCGACTGGTCGTACGCCAGTACACGGACGGATATGCGTTCAGATACGAACTGGACAATGTCGCTGTAGATGAGCTCATCGAGGCTGAAAATACCCGATACTCAGTACCTGCCAATGCTAACCGTTGGATGCAGCAGTACAATGGGCCAGGCTTCGAGCACTTCTTCCCACTATGCCCTGGAGGCGTTTCTCCAGAGGGAGAGAAGGTGACGAAGTGGGGCTATCCAGCGCTCTTCGAGATGTCACAGGACTGTTATATGCTCATAAGTGATTCGTACAATTTCCGTGACAACTGCGGTTCGATGCTTACTAATACTCAGCAGGATCGCAACACATACGGAGTTCAGTTGTTCGGAACCGACCGCACGACTACAGGCAGCTGGCACTCCGCTTGGCACGTCATCATAGCAGGTACACTCGCTGACGTCGTAGAGTCAACACTTGTCACAGACGTTGCAGACCCATGCACCATGAAGGACACCAAGTGGATACAGCCGGGTGTATCGTCATGGATCTACTGGGCGCACAATCACGGTTCACAGGACTACAACATCCTAAAGGACTATGTAGACCTCGCCGTCGACATGAAGTGGAAGTACACTCTTGTGGATGCAGAGTGGGACGTGATGCGTGGAGGCAATATCGAAGGACTGGTCAAGTATGCCACATCCAAGGGTGTAAAGCCTATGATATGGTACAACAGCACTACCAACTGGACTGGTCCGTCAGCACCCACACCTCAGGGACGTCTCAACGAGCCATCAGTACGAGATGCCGAGTTTGGAAAGATTGCTTCATGGGGAGTGACAGGTGTCAAGGTAGACTTCTTCCGTGAAGACAACCGTGAGACGACTCAATATTACTACGACCTCCTGCAGTCTGCATACAAGCATCGACTGCTCATCAACTTCCACGGAGGCACTATACCACACGGCTGGCAGCGTACATATCCATGGGTCATCACCTGTGAGGGAGTATATGGTGCAGAGTGGTATAACAACAATGGCGTCCTTACCAACAAGGCTGCATGTCACAACGCCACACTGCCATTTACTCGCAATGTCATAGGTCCTATGGACTATACTCCGGGCACCTTCACCGATAGTCAGCACCCACACATCACGACAGATGCACACGAGCTTGCCCTCACCATACTCTTTGAGTCAGGTATACAGCACATGCCAGACCGCCCAGAGGCATACCGTGCACTGCCTTCTGCTGCGAGAGACATCCTCTCGTCACTCCCAACGGCATGGGATGATACAAAGTTGCTCGCCGGCTATCCAGGCGAGTCAGTAGTGCTTGCACGCCGCAAGGGCAATACGTGGTACATAGCTGGCATCAATGGCAAAGACGATGATCAGGTGCTCAAGTTCGACCTCCGTCCTCTCAAGAAGATCAGTGGCAAGGGCATTGAGATAGTCGATACACGAGACAACAAGTCATTTGCATTCAACTATGTGAAGATCAAGTCCGAACTGGCACATCTGCAGATACCGTGCAAGGCACGAGGCGGATTTGTGCTTGTGGTGAAGTAGGATAATATAATACCCACAATATGTGACGTGCGGTCGATAACATTTCATCGACCGCACGTCAATGTTTTATCGAGCGTATGTCACATGTTTTATCGAACGTATGTTGAACGTTTATCGAGCGTATGTTGCATTTTCACCTTCCTAACCATTAGTATGGCAATGTTAGAATGTCGTCTTGCTGACGACCATATCATTGGTATACAATAGACCCGTCGCCCAGTGTTGGACGACGGGTCTATTGTGTGTTGAGATAATGCGGATATATGCTTATTGCAATGTACAATCATTGTTATTGCAATGTACAATTATTGTTACTGCAATGCAGAGTCATTGTTATTACAATGCAGAGTCATTGTTATTGCAATGCAGAATTATTCCTATTGCAATGTATGTCTACGGTTATTGTAAAGCCGTAGGTGATGTGGTATAAGGTCTTATTTGACTAAGACCTTATAAGAGTAAACCTTCTTTGACTGCTTTGCGATGACCTTGACGACGTATATGCCACCCTTTGAAGGACAGATACTTACGTTGCTCTTGACGTCCTTCTTTGCTATCTGCTTACCGCCTGTGTTGTATACTATGACGAGTGCAGGCTGGGCAGTCGTGATATTGATGGTGTCGCCCGATACGATGACCTCAGGTGCCTGTGCCTCGTCGAGTTCTGGCATGTCAATGTCGAGCACGGCGTCGGATACCGCCTTGATGCCAAGTTCTGCAGCTGAAGTCCATGCGTTGCCGTTCACTTCTGAGAGAGCGACAAACTTGTAGTATCTTGCCTTGACATACGATGGGAGTGTGATGACCTGCTCGGCAGATGTGTTGGCAAGAGTGCCCGATGCGGCTACAGTTCCCCAGTTGACTCCGTCCAGGCTGAAGTACAGTTCGTACTGCTTGACACGTCCATTCTCACCGTCCGTACGTCCCTGATATGTGAATGCAGTGACATTGTAGTCCTTAGCCATATCCACGACAATCTGGTGAGGACAGCTCGTGGTGTTTGCACCGTAGCTTGTATGCCATATCGTAGCAGTGTTGCCGTCGATAGCATTCTCCTTACGTTCGCTACCTCCCTGTTCGCTATCTACGCTTACAACCTTCCATGCAGTCTTGTTGATATACATAGGGACTTCGGTAGAGCTCATGATACTCTTGGACATGCCGTCATGCTCAGCATATGCGAGTACAGTACCGCCCTGTGTCATGCGGAAACGTGATGTATACTCCTTGAATACCGTTCCTCCGTCTGTGCTGTAGTATATCTTGGCACCCTGAGTAGCAGATGTGAGGGTGACTATCGCCTTGTCTACAGTCACGCTGACAGGCTGACACTGAGGGTTTGCCACACGTGCCTTTGCAGCCAACTCGCTGTCAGTCATAGCCTTGCTGATAGGCATGAGGATAAATGAGAATGAGGTACGCTTAGCCTTGAGTTCATACTTGTCGAGCACATCAGGACCGCAGCTTGCATTGCCGAGCGCACGCATGGC
Source organism: Bacteroidaceae bacterium (assembly GCA_045597745.1). GTDB lineage: Bacteria > Bacteroidota > Bacteroidia > Bacteroidales > Bacteroidaceae > Minthosoma. Next base: position 8,567 of record JAZLKQ010000200.1, read on the forward strand.
AGCATCGATACATACTACTGTCGGTGTGACGAATGACACCTCGTATGGGTGTTTCTTGCGGTTGTTGCGGTCTGTATATATGGACGTTGCACGCCAGTGACCTACAGTAGCGGACATCATCTCAGGCGCAACGACCATGAGACCTTCGCCTGTGTCGTCAGTAAGGGCCATCCATCGCACCTCCTCCTTATTGCCGTTCTCCTGTGGACGTATATATCCTGTCCACTGATCTGTCACGGTGCTGTGATAGAGGCCAGGGAAACATGCCTCCTTACGGTCTCGATAGTTCTCCCATGGTCCACGTCCGAACCATGTGTACTGTTCGTATTCCTTTGGTACATCAAACGTATATCCGATACGTGGCATGACGTTGTCCTTCTGTGCAGGGTCAATAAGACTGCTTACAGAAATCACGCCGTCAGGAGTGATGCGATAGGACATCTGAGTGGTAAATGCCACATCTCCCTTGCCCTTGTACTTGGTGTCGATGGTGAGGGTGACCGCATCTGCCTGTTCGTCGACCTTCCATGTGCCTGCCGATGTGCTGAGAGAGCGTATGCCCATGTTATCCCATTCTTCGGCTTTTCTGCCGTCGTTGTCAGTTGGTACACGGAATGCGTTAAGCTTGACGTTGGATGAAATGAGCTGCTTACCACCGTACTTATATGATGAAAGCTGACCTGCAGTCTTTGAGAAGAATGCCTCGAAGTCCGCTCCGCTTACTGTCACTCCAGTAGCAGACTCCTGTACTGAGATCTTGGACGAGGCGTCGCATGTGAGTACAGGACGGTTGATAGCACCACGTATGCGGAACTGTTCGGCTGCCACCTCATAGCCCGCTTCTGCCCAGTCGGTCTGTTGAGTAGTCTTGACGCTGAAGCGGACGAAGTACTCAGCACCGTCCTTCGCGTCCTCAGGTAGCAGTCCTGTAAGGGCAAAATTCTTGCTGCTCATGCCCGCTACGTCAAATGCATCGAGTTCAGCCTCCTTGATGACGATACCGTCCTCGAGCACCTGATAGCTATAAGAGAAGCGGTTGAGGTTGGCAAATGACTGCTTGTTCTTGATGGTGAAACCACCACGTACGCTGTCCGTCATCACGAAGTCCACTGGCTGATATATCTTCTTGACATTGAGAGCCTTTGCTGAATAAGAGTAATCCGGGAATATGACGCCGTTGGTACAGAAGTTTCCGTCATTAGGATTGTCGCCGAAGTCGCCTCCGTATGCCCAGTAAGTCTTGCCTCCGCCGTTAGGTACAGGTACTTCGATACCCTGGTCCTTCCAGTCCCAGATAAACTCTCCTGCAAGGGCAGGGTACTTCTCGTACAGGTCATAGAACTCACGCTGATTGCCCATAGAGTTGCCCATGGCGTGGGTGTTCTCACACTGTACGTGAGGCTGAGGGTTAGTCGCCCCGAGACGTGACGAACCCACCCATTCGATGTGGTCCACGCCCGCATACATAGTACTCGTCACGTCGCTCCACTGGCTGTTGCCCTCATAGTGGCGCAGACGCGTCTTGTCGAGTGCATATATGGCCTTAGATACTGCCTCGAAGTTATTACCGCCTCCTGACTCGTTGCCAAACGACCACATGAATATACATGGATGGTTGCGCATCCAGAGGACGTGGTTTTCGTTGCGCTCCACCATTATAGGCTTAAACTTAGCTTCACTTGACAACTGCTGATAAGGGTGACATTCCACGTTAGCCTCCGCCAGTACGTAGATACCATACTTGTCACATAGATCATACAGGTAAGGATTGTTGTACTAATTTTCGCATTGGGCGAAAAAGCTAAAGCCCAGCCCGC
>JAZLKQ010000201.1:0-4666 GCA_045597745.1 Bacteroidaceae bacterium
GGTTTGTCTATCACTATTCTACCATCCCTGGTGAGAGAATCTATACACACCTCCCTGTCGCCCAAGCTTAGTCCTGTAAACGTCACTTTGGACGCTGTCTTCACGCCATTTACGACCGACTGCATATCTATCAAGGTGTAGCCTTCAGCACTACCAATAAACATCTTTCCTGCCGACAAATACTTGATGGAATGACGAGAAAGGTTGTTGTCAAGCAGTCCTTCATTGTCCGAATAGTTATTGCACTGGAATGCATAACCGTCAGCACCATCCGACGCTCTGGTCACTACGCTACAGCCATTGCTTGTGGCTATCCACACCTGACCAATATCATCTTCTTCTATTCCTCTGACCACGTCGTCACAGAGTCCGTTAGCACGATCTATATAATACAAGGTGTCAGCTTCCATATCCCAGACAGTGACGCCCTGATTATGCCCCAACCACAACATGCCCTTATGATCCTGATAGACGGTGTTGATGGCAGCGTGCTTGTATCGCATCGTACCTTTGGCGTTGCCGTAATACTGAGTCGTCTTGCCCGTCACGATATTTATCTTACAGAGTCCTGACAATGTCGCCGCATATACTTCAGCACCGCCAGAATAGGCAAGAGACATTGCTATGTTTTCAACACTCTTCTCCTTACGAGGTGCCGTAAACTCTCTCGTGTCCGGATCAAGTCTCTGCACATATCCCAACAATTCACCTATCCACACGCCACCAGTCCTGTCTATCTTGATGTCCCACACATTATCGTCAGCAATGCCACTGTTGGCCATGGTATATTGCTGTAGCCTGCCGTCTGCATAGCAGAGGAGTCCATGCTGATATGTGCCTATCCACAGTCTGCCCTTGCTGTCGCTCTCAAGACACACCACTATATTGCCAGGTATATCGACTCTTCGCTTGACTGTATGCGACTGGGCATCCATACAGAAAAGCCCCATTCCATCGGTACCTATCCATATATTGCCATCATAATCTTCTGCTACAGCACTTACATTGTGCAACTGGTCAACGACATGATTTTCAAACCTTCCAAACGACGCGTGATAATACGACAGTCCCTTCTTGATGTGCCCTACCCACACCACATCGTCACTATCTATATATATACTTGCCACCGCACTCTCAGAGATGCTCGAAGGAGACTCTGCACGATGCAGGAGGGTTGTCACATCCCTGCTGTCCTTGTCGTACACATATATACCTCTATGGTCTGTCGCTATCCATATACGTCCCTTTGCATCCTCCTGTATGGCACGGACGAAGTTGCCTTCCTCTCCATCAAGCAGGATAGGTTGCCACTCCTTGTCACCGGGAACGAGACGAGACATGCTGCTACTTACGGTAGAATATGCCCATATACTATGGTCACGACCACAGTATACACGATTGACCGTCTTTGCACCTTTCATCCACATGAGGGTGGTCCACTGCTTGGTCTTAATGTCAAGACTGCGCACTGACCCGTCGCCATCCACAAGTATGAGCCTACCGTCACTGTCATCTATCCACTCTATGTCGGTATTTCCCTCAAATGGACACTTGTTCACACTCCTTGTCTTGAAGTCATAACAATAGAGAGTCTTGCCATTCAGCGCCCATACACGTCCGTCATGGTCTACATACATACAATGTATTTCTTCCGATGGAATGGACAAAATCTGCAACATCTCCAACCCATCGACAAATCGTTCCTTAGCTCTCAGATATACGTTACTGATGTATTTGCCAGAGATCCACACATTGCCGTCTCCATCTTCATGAAGCATGATCATGTCATCGGACAGAGGAGTGTTGGCGAGCATCGTACTTATGGCATACGAACGCATATTGCTACCGTCGTACCGATTGAGGCCTGATGTTGTCGCTACCCACAGGTAACCATAATGGTCCTTCAGGATAGCCTTGACCTCATTGTTGAGTAGACCATCGCCCGTATCCTTATGATGAAACACGTACGGAACGGTCTGCCCCATGCAACACACGGTATTGCATAGAGGAAGGAGAAACGTCGCACAAAAGAAGTTAATAAGTACCAGACTCACGCGAGCCATATACATTGCAGTATTCATAGTAGTGCAAAAATAGTATTTTTTTACGTTACTTACCATATATAAGCGCAAAAAATCGTACATTTGCATCATATAATCAACCCAAGACTGAACTAACTAACAATCGTACTACATGAATCCAAAATCTATCATCAAAGGCATCGTCGCAACTGCCATCACAGCTTGTATGACTGTCAACGCATCTGCACAGGAGACTTCACCATACTCAAGTTACCTGTTTGCTTTCTTTTCTAACAACACCCCAAACGGCGAACAGATACGCTATGCACTAAGTGACGACGGATACAACTACACCTCTCTCAATGGTGGTCGACCAGTGGTAGCCTCGGACTCCATCGCTCTGAAGAAGAGCATCCGCGACCCTCATATCATGCGTGCAGAGGACGGCAAGACATTCTATATGGTGCTGACAGATATGCGAAGTGACGAAGGATGGCAGAGCAATGACGGTCTCATTCTGATGAAGAGTACAGACCTTATACATTGGCAGCATACAGCTATAGACTTTCCTACACGCTTCCCTAACCTCGAGGGATTTGACCGCAAGAACCTACATGCGGTATGGGCTCCTCAGACCATCTGGGATCCTTCTGTAGGCAAGTACATGATATACTACTCAATAGGACGTCACGACTGGGAGTACCCTACCGACGACCCGAACTTCAACCAACCATACTTCAAGCTCTTCTACTCGTACGCCAACGAGGACTTTACAGACATTACAGAGCCTAAGCTACTGTTTGACTTCGGCAAGGGAAGCATAGACGGTGATATCGTGTACGACAAGAAGAACGGCGAATACGTACTCTTCTTCAAGGACGAGGGCAGGTCGGTGATCAATCCGAAAGGACCTAACGGTGGATGGCGCACTCGCCAAGGTGTGATGAGAGCCACAAGCAAGACTCTCACAGGACCATACACTGTAGAATGGAGACACCTGCAGAAGCCAGGGCAGTATCCTGTAGAAGGCAGTAGCGTATTCCCTCTTATCAATTCGGACGAATATATCCTCATGTACGACTGCTATGCACAGGGGCATTATCAGTTTTGCAAAGGTGACCTGAAGAACTTCACATACGTCAAAGACACTCCAACACGTGGCACATTTACCCCAAGGCACGGTAGCGTGATGCATATCACAAAGGCAGAGCGCGAGCGTCTCGAGGCATGGTCCAGCCTGTCTTTAGCTATTACAAACCTCGAACGACGCCCTTCGCCTACACTCACTCTACAGCAGCTTGACAAGCGCAAAGAGATAGTGAAGCAGGCTAAGCAGGTACTTGCTACCAAGAGCGACATAAAGTCGTTTGCCAAAGCCCAAAAGGCAATAGAAAAATTCTTGAAATGATATACAACCTCTTTCGAACATCAAGCGCACTACTATCCAAGCACGCATCGGCGGTCGTGATACTGGCAGCCATCGTGGCATTCTTCATGCCACAACTCTTCTCTTGGGTATCTGGCAACACCCAGACCATCATACTTGGCATCATCATGCTCACGATGGGACTGACACTTACGACCCAAGACTTCAAGATACTCGCATCGAGACCACTCGATATATTTATAGGTGCGTGCGCACAGTTTACCATAATGCCTCTGGTAGCATTCTCCTTAGCATGGCTGTCCAGCCAGATACCAGCATTTGCCCCATATAGCCGACCTATGACCATAGGACTGGTGCTTGTGGGCTGTTGTCCGGGCGGCGTATCAAGCAATATCATGTCGTACCTGTGCAAGGGCGATGTGGCATACTCCGTAGGCATGACCTGCGCTTCCACCCTGCTTGCACCATTTCTCACACCACTTCTCGTGCTGTGGTTGGCAGGCGAACAGGTTGACGTCGACGCCTGGGGCATGTTTCAGCAGATACTTATCGTTACCATCATACCTATTGGCATAGGATTTGGCCTCAACCTATGGCTCGGCAAGGCTCCGAAGACGACAGCCAACGATACAGCCTCGCCTGACGATAATGTAGAAGAAACGCCATTCATCAAGATACAGCAATGTATGCCGGGCTTGTCTGTACTCTGCCTTGCATGTATCGTGGGCGGAGTGGTCTTTACCGTGCATGACAAACTTGTGCAAAACGGCATCGAGCTATTCCTCATGACATTCAGTTTAGTACTGTGCCACAACTCCATAGGTTATGTGCTGGGGTATACCGTCGGCAGGATATTCGGCTTTTCTACCGCCAAAAAGCGTACATTGTCTATTGAGGTAGGTATGCAGAATGCCGGACTTGGCACCAATCTCGCCACTACATTCTTTATGGCGACCAATCCGCTTGCAGTTGTACCATGCGCCATAAGCTGTGCATGGCACTCTATCAGCGGCACCATACTGGCGGGAATATTCAGGAGAGAAGGAGGGGAACTCCGCGATAGAGCATAGAGAGAACAAGTCTGTAAGTTATATAATTTAGGAAATTATACATTACGCATTGCGAATTATGCATTGCAAAGACATTATGAATTGTGTTGCAACTATAGGATTCTTTGACGGAGTGCACAGAGGGCACCAATATCTTATCAGGCAAGTAAGGCAAGAAGCCGACAAACGAGGCTTGAAGTAAGTCGGAG
>JAZLKQ010000202.1:0-2117 GCA_045597745.1 Bacteroidaceae bacterium
CAAACTTATCGCCATTCTGATAGTTGAGCGAGAGAAACTTGTACTTGCTCTTAGTCTCAGCGTCTGGTAGATACTTCTGCTCGTTCTTTATTATATATAGGAGTTCGCCCGTAGTCAGATCGTATACCGAATAGTGGTCGCTCGTACCTACCTTGACTAAACGATTGCCCATCTTGATGCCGAAGATGAGATTTCCATTGCGAAACTCACCGTATACTACACCATCCTGATCTGTATAGAACGAGCCAAATCCGTAGATTTCACTGTCTCTTGTAATCTGGCCAAAGTACTGACCATACATGGACTTGACTACTCCAGAGATGTTGCCCTTGACACAATCCACAAATGTCGCATGATAGTCTGATGGTATATCTGGGTATCTTTCGAGTTTGGCAAACTGTGCATTGGCAGTCAGCGTCATGCCGCAAGCCATGAGGGCAATAATCAATAACTTTTTCATGAAATATAACATTTTCGTAATCGACTGCAAAGTTACTCATTTATAATCAAATGGAAAGTACAAAACATCATCTTTTTCGTCATTCCACGAGCCTTTATTGTCATACCACATTAAACTTATTCGTATCTTTGCAGTCAGTTTATATGTGTGCGACAACAGCAAGGCACACATTCTATTGATAATCACTAACAGCTTAACAAATCAGCTTCTGTTATGAAGAGAATATTTACAACATTCCTATTAAGTACAATTGTTGCGGTTGCAATAATTGCCCAATCAAAATTCACTGTCAAGGGCGTTGTCATCGAACATGGCACACAGGAAGCCATACCGACAGCTACTGTACAGGTATTGTCAACGAAAGACAGCTCGCTCGTAGCGGGTGCGGTATCTGGACTCGATGGTACATTCAACATCAATTCCGTAGCTAAAGGCAAGTATATAATAAAGGTGTCATTCATCGGATACACACCTCACTCTATGCCTCTCGACCTCACGTCGCAGAAGCAGAAGACTGTAGACGTTGGTTATATCACGCTTACTTCTGACGCTGTCATGCTCAAGGAGGCTACTGTCACAGCCAAGGCTGCACAGGTACAGGTCAGCGGAGACTCTATCGTCTACAATGCGTCTGCATACCGTGTGGCAGAAGGATCTGCTCTCGAGGAACTTGTCAAGAAGCTCCCAGGTGCTCAGGTTGACGACGAAGGCAATATCACCATCAACGGCAAGACAGTCAAGAAGATACTCGTCGACGGTAAGGAGTTCTTCCTCAATGATACCAAGGTGGCTATGAAGAACATACCTACCAACATGATCGACCGACTCAAGACTTACGACCGCAAGAGCGACCTTGCACGTATCACAGGTATTGACGACGGCGAAGAGGAGACTGTACTCGACCTTACTGTCAAGAAGGGCATGAACAACGGATGGTTTGGCAATATCGATGCCAGTATAGGTACAGATAGCCGTTATTCAGAGCGCCTTATGCTCAACAGGTTTATTGATCACAACCAGTTTACTATCATCGGTGGAGCCAACAACACAGGCGACCGAGGCTTCGGCGGCGGTGGAGGCCGTGGCGGATGGGGCCGTGGTGGCAATGGTCTCATGAACTCAAAGGACTTCGGATTTAACTTCGCTACAGAGTCTGCCAAACTTGAGCTCGGCGGTAACTTCCGCTACAGATACTATGGCAGCGACGTACAGACACTCTCCAACACTCAGAACTTCGTAAGTCCAACGGGCGCATTTAGCCGTAGCAACAGTCTCAACCGTTCATCCAACAACAGCTTCAACGCAAACTTCCGTCTTGAGTGGAAACCAGACTCAATGACCAATATCATATTCCGTCCAAGCGGTTCGCTCTCTACTAACAAAGGCTTTGGTGCAAGCACATCTGCTACGTTCAACGACAACCCCGCAGACTATTCTGACGAACCACTCAACGAGATAGAGCGACTCATATCAAACTTTGACAACCTTGTGGTCAACTACAACGCGAGACGCAACCAGTCTTACAGCAACAACCGTTCGTTCAATGGTGAACTGCAGATCAACCGTCGTCTTAGCGATACAGGACGCAACATCACATTCCGTGCTACAGGTGGAGCTTCTGGCTCTGACAGCAAGCAGCTGTCTGCATCTAAGGTTG
>JAZLKQ010000203.1:0-1239 GCA_045597745.1 Bacteroidaceae bacterium
CTCGGCAATGCTGATGCTATAGGTCCTATCCTCCAGGGTATCGCTCGTCCTGTCAATGACCTCTCACGTGGGTGCTCTGTAGACGACATCTACAAGATGGTAGCTATCACTGCTTGTCAGGCTATGGACGCTAAGTAAGACTAATAGTAAATTATAAATTATTAATTATAAGTTGTGCATTGTGCATAACAAACTTTGCATTGTGCATAACACATTACCCATTATGAAGATACTCGTACTCAACTGCGGAAGCAGTTCTATCAAATATGCGCTCTACAACATGGACGACCAGAGCGTCATAACCTCAGGAGGTATTGAAAAGATTGGACTTCCTGATTCATTCATCAAGATAAAGGCTAACGGCAAGAAGGTACAGATAGACGAACCTATCCCTGAGCATACTGCAGGTGTACAGCTCATCTTCCGTGTACTCACCACTGGCGAATATGCTGTGCTCAAGGACCTCAACGAACTTGACGCTGTAGGTCACCGTATGGTACATGGCGGAGAGAAGTTCAACCAGTCTGTACGCCTCACTCCAGAAGTGATGGAGGCATTTGCTGCTTGCAACGACCTCGCACCTTTGCACAACCCTGCCAACATCAAGGGTGTCAATGCTGTATCTGCACTCTTGCCAGACATCCCACAGGTAGGTGTATTCGACACAGCCTTCCATCAGACTATGCCAGACTACGCATACATGTACGCACTCCCATACGATCTCTACAAGGACTACGGAGTACGTCGCTACGGATTCCACGGCACAAGCCACAGATATGTATCACAGCGTGTATGCGAGTACCTCGGCATCAAGCCTGAAGGTACAAAGATCATCACATGTCACATAGGCAACGGAGCCAGCATCGCTGCAGTCAAGGACGGCAAGTGCGTAGACACATCTATGGGTCTCACTCCGCTCGAAGGTCTTATGATGGGCACTCGAAGCGGTGACATTGATGCAGGCGCCGTGACATTCCTCATGGACAAGCTCGGCCTCGACACCAAGGGCATATCTGACTTGCTCAACAAGAAGTCTGGACTCGCCGGTGTCAGCGGACTCAGCAATGACTTCCGTGACATCCTTGCAGGCATTGCCGACGGCAATCAGCAGGCACGCATAGCCAAGGAGATGTACACATATCGCATCAAGAAGTATATCGGCGAATATGCCGCTGCCATGGGAGGCGTCGACGTGGTCCTCTTCACTCGTGGTGCACGCGATAATCAGTGGGAAGTGCG
>JAZLKQ010000204.1:0-11175 GCA_045597745.1 Bacteroidaceae bacterium
GACTGCAACTGTCATGGTAAATGCTCAGAAGATTGACACTGCTGGCATCTACAGCAACAGCAGAAGTATAGATGAAGTCGTGGTGACTGGCACTCGCAATGCAACTGACGTACGTCACCTGCCGCTTACTGTCACATCTATCAGTCACAACCAACTGGAACAGGCTGAACGCCTGTCTATCCTCCCTACAGTCATGGAACAGACTCCGGGCCTCTTCAGTACAAGCAGAGGTGTCTTAGGATATGGCGTCAGCACTGGTGGCGCTGGATCGATGAAGATCCGTGGCGTAGGAAGCGGTGCCGAACTACTCGTACTTATTGATGGTCAGCCACAATATGCAGGCCTCATGGGACATCCTATACCTGACGCTTATCAGACGATGATGGCAGAGAAGGTGGAAGTTCTCCGCGGACCAGCTTCGCTCTATTATGGAAGCAATGCGATGGCGGGCGTAGTCAACATCGTAACTCGCCAGATGCCTTACGACGGTGTTAAGAATCATATCAGACTGCAGGGCGGTAGCTATGGCACACTACAGGCTGACGCTACCAACAGGATGAAGTTTGGCAAGTTCTCAAGCATTCTCGGACTCAACTACCAGCGCACAGATGGACACAGAGCCAACTCTGAGTTTGAACAGATGACAGGATTCCTTAAACTCGGTTATGACGTCAACAAGAACTGGAAGCTTAATGCGGACCTCGACGTCACACACTTCAATGCAAGCAACCCTGGTCCAGTATCTGCTCCTATGATTGACAACGACTCCAAGATCACTCGTGGACTTGCTTCATTCTCAGTCAACAACAACTACGGTTTCACTAATGGTTCGCTGAGAGTATACTATGACTGGGGGCACCACAACATCAACGACGGCTATGCTGTAGGCGGCACTCCTAAGACTTATCTTTACAAGCACAACGACTACATCGGCGGCATCACTTGGTACCAGAGTGCTTCACTCTTCGAAGGCAACCGCACTACTGTTGGTGTAGACTGGCAGAGATTTGGCGGCGAAGCATGGAACTCCGCTCTCGCTGACGGCGCAAAGACTTATCTCACCAAGGACGACAACGGCAATATCGTGCCTAAGCTTCATCAGAATGAGGTTGCAGGATATGTGGATTTCCGTCAGGTCATCAGTCCTCTCGTATCACTCGACGCTGGCCTTCGATTAGATCATCATAGTCAAGCAGGCACAGAGTTAGTACCACAGGGAGGTCTTGCATTTCACATCACACCAGAAGCAGACATTAAGGCAATGGTCAGCAAGGGATTCCGCAATCCTATCATCAGAGAGATGTACATGTTCCCTCCTGCCAACAACAAGCTCGAGCCAGAACGTATGGTCAACTACGAAGTATCGTTCACCCAGCGATTTGGCGACAAGGGACACTTTGCTGCCAACCTCTTCTATATTGATGGAGACAACCTCATCAACACAGTATACGATGCAGAAGTCAAGCACATGCTCAACGTCAACACAGGAGAATTTAAGAACTGGGGACTTGAACTGAGCGGTGACTATATCATCAACAACAACTGGGACATCAACGCCAACTACAGTTATCTCCGCATGGACAAGCCTATCGTTGGCGCTCCTGAAGGAAAGCTCTATGTAGGAGCCAACTATCATCATGGCAGATTTGGTCTCTCTGCTGGTATGCAAAATGTGAATGGCCTCTACATCACAACTGGAGAGAACGCAAAGAAGGAAAATTACACTCTTGTCAATGCTAATGCGTGGTATAAGGCAACAGACAATATACGCTTCTTTGTCAAAGGCGACAATCTGCTTGCAGAACGCTACGAGACATACGATGGATTCATCATGCCAAAGGCAACATTTATGGGAGGTGTAAGCATCGAGTTCTAAAGCTTCTCACCGCAATGCTGACAATAGTTAGCCTTGAGATTAGTCTTTTCACCACATCGAGGGCAGCGACCACGGCTGCCCTTCTTTTTTGTCTCATCTATCATAGTTGCGGAGACTATGCCCGTAGGAACAGCGATGATAGTATAACCAAGTATCATCACCACACCAGAGAGCAAGCGTCCAAGTATCGTGACAGGTGTGATGTCTCCATAGCCTACCGTCGTAAGCGTGACTATAGCCCAATAGATACTTGTAGGTATATCCGTAAACTGACTATTGGGGAGATCGCCCTCCACTATATACATCACCGTGCCTATGGCAACCACAAGGATAAGCACAAAGAGGAAGTACACAAATATCTTCTTCATACTCATCTTGATGGACTGCATCAGCAGATACCCCTCATTGATAAAGGCAAACAACTTGAATACACGAAATACTCGTATCAATCTGAACGAACGGAAGATAAACATGTATCTCGCTGACGGAAATATGAACGAGATATAAAGGGGCAATGTGGATATGAGGTCTATAATGCCGAAGAAACTGAGCGCATAGTCTCGTCTCTTGGGACTGCAATACAGGCGCAAGATGTACTCAATCGTAAAAAATGCCGTAAGCACATACTCCAGCAGCTTGAGGGTATACTTGAAGTGACCGCCCACCCTTGGCATACTCTCCACCAGCGCTACTATCAGGCTTATCACGATAGCTATCATCACTACCACGTCAAATGCCTTGCCCGCCTTGGTGTCTGACTCAAATATCACCTGGTACAACTTCTTCTTGTCAAGCAACTTGCCTATCTTGTCTTTTATATTCATATATATATAATGCTAATTGAAATATGCCCGACTAATGGGCTTTGAATATGCAAAAGTAAATAATTTGTCGAATATACACCAAATGATAAAGGATAATTCAACGCTTTTACCTATCTTTGAGGCAAATATACTAACTGACCAATTGATACGAACATACTTATGGCTTCATCTACTTACAGACTTACTGATACCATGACTTACGGACAGACATACCTGAAACGATGCTTCCTGCTCCTCATCATAGGGTTAGGAGCCCTCACACATATCAACGCACAGACCACAACGACCGTAGACGTGCAGCAGAGACTGCAAGTCCATCAAGGCTGGGGCGTATCTCTATGCTGGTGGGCCAACATGTGCGGCAAGTGGGACGATGACAAGATAGACACCCTCGTAGACTGGCTCGTCAGCCCCGACGGACTCAACTACAATGTGTTCAGATACAATATAGGCGGAGGAGACGACCCCAAGAACAAGCATTGCGATCCTCACCACATGGGAGCAAAGGGCGGCAAAGGTCTTCGTGCGGAAATGCCTGGATTCAAGCACTCAGCCAAGGACAAGGACTACGACTGGCAGGCTGACAGCGCACAGCTCAAGATAATGCTCAAGATCAGGGAGCGCAGACCTGACGCAATATTCGAGGCGTTCAGCAACTCCGCACCATACTATATGACATACAGCGGATGCTGTGCTGGTGCAAGGGATGCCAATGACGACAATGTCAACCCAAAGTATTACAAGGCTTTCGCCCAATATCTCGTCGACATCTGCACCCATTACAAGGAGGCATACGGCATCGAGTTTGTATCGCTCGACCCATTCAACGAACCCGTCACCAACTACTGGAGAGCCAACGGCGGGCAGGAGGGGTGCCACTTCTCCACCGAGGCGCAGATAGACTTCATCCGGACACTCCACCCTATCCTCAAGGCTTCTGGGCTCAAGACCGTCATATCCGCATCCGACGAGACCAGCGTCGGACAGTCCATCAAGGACTTCGAGGCATACAGGGCGGCAGGTGTCCTCGACCTTGTAGGACAATGGAACACACATACATACAGCGGCAACGCCGACCATAAGACACAGCTCAGCCAGATGGCACGCTCAGCCGGCAAACGTCTATGGATGAGCGAGACCGGCGATGGCGGTCAAGGCATACACGGCAACCTCATGATGGCACGCCGACTCATCGAGGACATCCGTTGTCTGCAGCCAGACGTATGGGTAGACTGGCAGTACGTCGAGGACTGGGGCGACCAGTGGTGCCTCGTGCGTGCCGACTTCAGGCGGCAGACCTTCACCCGAGTCAAGAACTACTATGTGCGTCAGCACTTCTCCACATTCATACAGCAGGGATACACATACATCAGCACGGACAATCCCGACATGCTCGCCGCCCTGTCACAGACGGGCAATCAGCTCGTGCTGGTCATCATCAACACATCCAGGCAATCCACACCATACACTATACACATAAAGTCATTCTACCCCAATACCTCACGCATCGTCACATACCGTACATCACACAGAGAAGACCTTGCGCCCGTCGACGACTGGCGCTTCGCCAACTCCACCCTGTCATTCACCCTCCCACCATTGAGCATCCAGACATTTGTACTGTATGAATAGGAACGAGCCACCCCCTACCCTACACCACCTATACATACCATCGGCATATGGGTGTAGGGCAAAAGGGCAAAAAAACAAGATGCGTGCGCATGTACATGTGCGTATTATAATGTGATAAGGTGTGCATATAATACGCATTTAGCCCTATTTATAGGAAATCCGTATCAACATAATGTGCACAAACAAGGCGTTTTCTGCACACAAACGGTATACTTCAATGCGTTGCTGCACACATCTGCAGTGAAAGACGCCGCACTACCCTGTACTATGTAGAATATCTGTTCTTAGATATTCAAATGTTCTGCGCATGACATTCAAGTGTTCTGCGCATGATATTCAAGTACCTTAATTATGGTACTCGAGTATCGACGCGTAGTTGTATGCCGATACTGAGGAGCATTCATTAACAACGACTTGTAGTGTAACGGTAAAGGTGAAACGGCTTCATTTCTGTTAAAATATGCACGTACACTTTTTCTATTTAAAATCATGATTTTTGTGCAAAAAGTGTAAGATAGGTGTATTATTAAAATGCAAATGCGAATTTTATTTCTTGGAGATTACGATATAATTTAGTTACTTTGCGACCAATCATCATTAATGCATTATGAAATCTGACAGACTACACTTCCTGCCCTACGTTGTATGTGCGCTTATCCTTACATGCATATTGACTGGCGTGACATCATGCAGCACTGACACACGTGCGGGCATGATGCTATCGAAAGCAAACATGCTTGCCGAGACCGAGCCTGATAGTGCCATCAGCTACCTCGACTCAATTGGCTCATACCTCGACTCATGCAGCGACGAATACAGGTACTACTACAAGCTGCTATGCATCAAGGCAAGGGACAAGGCGTACTTGTACCACACCTCCGACAGTGCCATATCGGAAGTGCTACGCTACTACAAAGACCATCCGTCTGATACCAACTGCATGACAGCATACTACTATGGAGGCAGGGTATATGGTGATCTCGGAGATGCGCCACAGGCTATAGACTATTACCGGCAGGCTCTTGACTGCATAGGGGATGACAGCACAAGAAGTAAGGTTAGGCTGAAGAGTCTCATTTACGGGCAAGAGTCATTTCTATACATGCTACAAGGACTATATGAATATGAGCTGGAGACCGCAAAGAGGCAACTTGAATGTGATATTCTTTCGAATAATGTCCATAGTGCAGTTTATTCTTATGCTGCTGTTGGCAATTCATATTTGGATTTGCACAAGTATGATTCTGCATTAGTGTTTTATGAGGAAAGTAAGAAATGTGCAATCCAGACTAAAGATGTAATGTACATATCATATATTGATGCCCATTTGGCATTGTTATATGTTGACATTAATGAAGCAGCGAAAGCGTTAGATTACATGACAATACCATTAAGGCATCATTTGAACAAAGATGAAAGCTCTATAAATTCCAAGATGTGCAGAATTTATATGAAGTTGGACATGTATGATTCCGCCAAGGTCTATTGCCATAAGGTAATCGATAGTGGAGAGATATATGCAAAGATGAGTGCATGGAAATATCTCACAAAGATAGAGAGTCGACAAGGTCACGTCGATTCTGCAATTATATGCATGGACAATTATGCATTGTGTGCAGATTCCGTGGAAAAACTCACACAGTCAGAAGCTGTAGTAAAAATGAACAGCATATATAATTATAAACACAAAGAGAAAGAAATCACACAACTGCAGAGCAGCAAGAAATATAGTCATGCGGTTATAACCATATTATCATTGTTGATAATTTTAATCTTAGTTTTTGTTGTGGCAACATGCTTGTTATTTAGACACAGGAATACTCAAGCAAAAAGACGTGAGACTTTGCTTAATGAGATATATACAGATAATTATCGTAAAAGTCAAGAGTATATAGACGAATGCGAAAAGAAACTTGCAGAACAAAACAGACAGATAGCTCAACTAAAAATTGACAGCTCTAAGGAAATGCATGAACTGGAACGTGAAAATGAGCATGTTGGAAATCTACTTTCGAAAGCAAAGTCAGAGTACAAGCTTAAGTATGACACAGAAGAAATGATGTTAAAATCTAATATATGTGCAGAAATAAGCAAAAAGATAAAGGAAGGCAAAACGTTTAATGCCAATCAGTGGAAACGATTATATATAGAATTCGACTGCTTTATGCCAGATGTAATAAGAAGGCTATATACACTAACATCTATTTCTGAAAATGAACTAAAAATAAGTCTGCTAATTAGACTCCACTTCTCCGCGAAAAACATTGCAATAGCTGTGGGGCTCTCTCCAAATTCTGTCAGTTCCGTCAGAAAACGACTTTATGAAAAGGTTTTTAAGAGAAAAGGAACTCCGAAAGACTGGGATGATTTCATAAATAAGTTATGATCACTTTAATCCTTTGTTTTCAAGGACTTATGAAGTCATGTGCGTATTATTTGCGAGTTTATTTATGCCTTCATGCTAAAAATGCGTATTATTTGCGAATTAAATGATTTGGTTTTTTGAATTGAGATGAAGTATTTTTGCAATTCAGTATTAACATATAAAATATGCAACATGAAACTTTTGGCAGTTTTGGCATTATTAATGTCGTTTCATTTTAATTCTTATGCACAAAATTTTCCTTTATTAAATGAGAATAAAGGAGATAAAGGGAATCCTCAACGCACTCCAGTAATTACCCCCATAGCAAACATTGAAGATGGCTTACTCTCTGTGGATATGCAGGTTTTCTCCGATGAAATCATGGTTTCTATACAAGACCATGATGGCCAGATAGTCTATCAGAGTGTATTCTGCCTTACACGCACATTCTGCATAGATGTATCTGAATTGCCAACAGGAGAATACAAAATATACGTAAATAATGGAGAAGAGTACGAAGGAGAATTTGAAGTTGAATAGAAGATATGAAATTGAATTATTACTTGTTATTATCAATATTAGTTATAACCCTAAATTCATGTATCAATAGAGAAGATAACGCTTTCTCCAGGGCATTGTTATATTTTCCTGAAGGATCGATTGAACATGATGTAGCATCGTATTATAATCAGTATGCCCAATATCATTATGGTGTATCAAGAAGACTAGTTGATTCATTGGGCAGGAATGTGAAATTAGACTACAAAGCCTTTAATACAGACACGTTGTTTTATCAATATTTACTTAATAACAAGTACAGGTATACTGAGTGTGATACCATTTTAGATATAGAAGCCATGACAGACTCTTCGCTTATTAGGCGAATAAAAATAATGTCTGAGTTGCGCAATGAACCATGGTGCAAACAATTGGATTGGTCAGACTACTGCCATTACGTTCTGCCATATCGAGTTGGTGATGAGGAATTGAACGACTGGTATATGTATTTTCATGATAAATACTTGCATACCATAAAGGATTCGGTAAGTAATACCAATTCTATAAGGGAGGTATCTTTATATTTACTTAGATGCATGAAGAATGAGGTTAAATATGGTACTCGCTTAGGCCATTTCTATCATTATAAGTTTTTGACACCGATGGAGATGGAACGAATGCACACGCTCGAATGTAAAGCTTTGGCACACTATGCCACTTTAGCTTTACGTTCATGTGGGGTGCCATGTACAATGCTTGAGACTCATTGGAGATTTACCGAAATAGTACATTCTTCTGTTATGATACCTGGCGTGAAGGGCAATGAAAGAGCTTTCAGGACTTCTATATATGATGAGCCTATATATATGGGAGAAGAGAAAGATACTATGGCGACTTATAGAACATGGAGTTATGAATTTGTGCCGAACCAAGAACTTCAAGATTTGCTTAATGACAAAGATGTTCTACCTAGCTTTGCGCTTCCTGTTACTCGTAAAGATATAACTTCATTGTTTAGTACGACCCATACCATATCTTTAGATATTCCGAACAGTCTACATAATCGCAAGCATTTGTTTCTTTGCCGTTTTCACAATTGGGAATGGTATGCAATACGTGAAGGCAATGTGTCTAACGGCAAAGTCTATTTCAAAAATGCCACTATACGTCAACTATACAGATTAGGATATATGCAAGATGGTGAGCTTGTAACATTTGGTAGGTTGTTCACTCTCACAGGTAAAGGTAAAATACGTCCATATGATAGTGTTGGCGACTCTGTCACATACAAAATCATATACCATTGTGAGCCTGAAGAACGAAGGCTGTCCAGAAACATAATTGTTCATTCATGGGAATGGGATGCAACATCAGGTTTAGGTGGTTGGTCTACTAATAAAGGTGAGGCTAAACTATGGGCTTTCAACGAAAAGACAGGTGAATATAAAGAATATACAAACAATCTCAGCCATGACTTTTCGCCAGTATTTCATCTGCTTGAAATTAGAAAACCTAAATGGACAGTGTTTACAGGAGACGATATTCCGAGACCTATAGGTTTTATAGCTTCTGACACGATTACAGGTGAAGGATATTTGATGGAATTCTAATTTTAGTATGACAAAATACAACTATTGTATAAATATGTGGATATTGGGATTAGCCATGTGTTGCTTTCTCCCAATCATTCCTTTTTTTTCGGATACGACTTTATTGCCAAAGTGGTATGCAACATTATTTGTGCTTATTGTCTGGGGAATATACAATATTAGAAGAACTCCAAAAGCTGAGACTGTAAACTTAGATGTCAATAAAAATATTGGTAAAACTCTGCAGCCTCTATTGTATGTTGCGCTCGCTGAATGTTTTTATGTCATAGCAAAGATTGCAGTTTGTGGGAGCAGCTCTATAGGCGAATATGGTACATTTGACAATCCTGCAGGTCTTGCTTTTTGTCTGTGCGTAACATTGCCTCTAATAAGTTGTGTGCCAGACAGAGAACGCCCTATACGTGGATTTAATGTCATAGCGGCTATTCTTATATTGCATATCGTTATACTGACCAAATCAAGAACTGGAGCAATATGTATAGTATTGTATGCGATAGAATATACATATAGGCATTTGCAAAGAACATGGTTAAAGATTACTGTCGCAATAGCTTTACTATGTAGCATTTGTTCATATACATACTATACAAAAAAAGATTCTACATCAGGACGATATTTCATACTAAGCAGGTCTCTTGAAATGATTATAGATCGTCCGTTATCTGGTTGGGGGTGTGGAGGATTCAACAAACAATACATGTCTTTTCAAGGTGATTACTTCAAATCACATCCAGACAGCAAATATGCAATACTTGCAGATGAAGTAAAGCATCCTCTAAATGAAGTTATATTATTAGCTGTAGATTACGGTGTTGTGGTTGCAACTGTTGCATTATTGTTTTTTATTTTAATAAGTACTATTCTTTGGCATAAAAAAGTTTCTTATATGATTGAAATGTCTATCTGCATAGGCTTATTTTCTATGACTTCATATCCATTTCATTATCCATTATCATGGATTATTCTGTTTCTTCTAGTATATGCGAGCGCAAAGTCCTGTGCTTGGGTAAAGATACTTAAGACAAATAATTTTGCTGCAGTCTTCCAAGTTTTATTAGTCATATTTTTATCACTTTTAACTATAGATATGTATTACGACATACGCTGGAATAACGCATACAAACATTCCCTAAGGGTGTGCAATCACAAGACACTTGAGGAATATGAACGTATAAACACTTGGTTAAGATACAGCGGCCGCTTCCTTTATAATTATTCTGCAACGGCCTTTTATGCACTCGACTTCGTTCGTGCTTATAAGATAGCTGTACTATGCGAGAAGCAATCTAATACATACAACCTACAATTATTGGAAGGTGATATTTGCAGAGAGGGAGGATGGTATTCAAGTGCCATAATGCATTATATCAATGCAAAGAGTATGTGTCCTTCACGTTTCTCCCCTTTAGAAGGTCTGTATTTGTGCTATGAGGCAAAAGATGACTCCGTCAATATGGAAAAAATAAAAGAAGAGATAAAGCGCAAACGAGTTAAGGTCGCATCCTCCGAGACGCTACGTATAAAAAATAGGTTCTAACTAATTATTTATTAACATTAACATCAATGAAAAAATTAAAGTTTCAAAGCATTTTTGCCATTGGCTTAATACTAATGGCTACAGCAACTCTTTCTGCATCTCTATTTGGATGCAGTTCCGATGAAGAGTGGAATTCGTATGAGCAAAACGGTGTTAAGTCTTCTGCAAGAAGAAAAGTAATTGTTGGCGCAGAAGGCGTTGACAAGGATAAAGAAGACGATGATAAACCAAAACCTGCACCTTCCTTCAAGGCTGGTTATGCAGCATCAACACATTATGTGCAAGTAGGAGACAAAATGGTTGGCGTAGTTATAAGTGCGGGATGGCAAGAAGGTGTATTTCCTATGACGCTTACCAGTTTGGGAATCTCTTTGGAAGGTGGCGACAATGACACTTATTCTGTCCGTATGTCAAATGTCACAGGTCCCGAATGGCAGGGCATGGCATATAATATTTCATACAGAGCAGAGGTTTCTGTCACAAACAAAATTACAAGCAGTAGCACCACTACTACTCTTTGGGGAACCATGGTTGCATCTGTAGAGGAAATGGAAGAAGACCCTAACTTTCAATAATTCAAGAATACATTATGAGAGCAAGTTCTAATTATCAATTAAGGACAGTCCTTTTCTCTAGTATGATAATGCTCATGGCATGTGTATCGGCTAAGGGAATAATGACAAGGTGGGACAAGGTACATGCAATCCACATGAATGTAACATCGACAGATGTTGAGTCCGTAACATTTGCAGATACGGCTACCATCGTTAGTGTTTGTGTCAGGGTAAAGGAGTCGGAGACTGTAGACATATATGAGGGCAGTTATCTGTCAG
>JAZLKQ010000205.1:0-3873 GCA_045597745.1 Bacteroidaceae bacterium
GTGTGGATAGACGATGACGGACAGGCATACATGTACTGGGGCAATCCTAAGCTATACCATGTACGACTCAATGAGGATATGATATCTTATAGTGGAGATATAGTTGAACACCCACATATACAAGATTATCAGGAAGGTCCATGGTTCTGGAAGCGCAACGGCAACTATTATCTCGCATTCGCTTCAACATGCTGTCCAGAGGGTATCGGATATGCTATGAGCAAGGGTCCAGAAGGCCCATGGGAGTACAAGGGACATATCATGGATCACACTCCAAAGACCCGTGGCAATCACCCAGGCATTATCGACTATAAGGGTGGAAGCTACGTATTCGGACTCAATTACGACCTCTTGCGTCTGCAGATGCCAGAGCATCACGAGCGTCGCTCCGTATCTGTGGCACCTATGCATTATAACGCCGATGGCACGATAAAGGAGTCTCCATACTTCAAGGAGACAAGGGTCAAGCCAGTGGCTACGTTCAATCCTTACCAGCGTGTACAGGCAGAGACTATGGCATGGGGATGGGGTCTGAAGACAGGTGTCCTCTCTTTGGTCAAGGACTCAAAGACCTACGATCGCAACAACTTGTACGTATGCAATATCGATGAGGGCGAGACACTTACGCTTCGTAATGTGGACTTCGGCAGTGGTGCCAAGCAGTTTACGGCATCTGTTGCTTCTATGAACGAGGGTGGTATCATCGAGATTCACCTCAACAATGCAAATGGCCCTCTCGTCGGAACATGCGAAGTGCCATGCACAGACAACCTTGACACATACAAGCAGGCTACTTGTGCTCTCAAGGGATGCAAGGGTAGGCACGACCTCGTCTTCAAGTTCGTCGGTCCTGCACAGAAGGATCTCTTCCGCTGGGACTGGTGGGAGATGAAGTAGGGTAGACCGCTCGTCAACAATAGGACGTAATCGACATTCTATTGTATAATATAGATAATGGTACAAAGATAACTTGGCGTTTTGTGTTAAATGTCATATCTTTGTACCATTATTGTATTGTCTGCGTACGTGTAGTATATTGTGTTTGTACATGTATGCATAGCATGAAAACTAATTACTAACTAATAATCTAAGTTTCAATGAATATGAAACAACCACACATCCTAATGAGGACAGCAGCATGTGCTTCGCTCCTTATTGCACAGACAGCTGTAACCAGCCTCTTTGCCCAGCAGATAGAATTTTACTCACCAACCATCGTTCGTGTGACGAAGGACGCACCAGACATGAGCAAGGATGCCGCCCTATCGCTTGTAGTGACCGCAAAGCCACAGGCAAAGCTCGCCAAGGTGAAGACTCAGGGTGACGTGACCACTTATACAACCTCAGCACTTACAGTTACGGTTGACAAGAAGAATCAGCAGGTAACATTTGCAGACAACAAGGGCAACGTGCTCTTGAAGGAAGGCAGCCATCAGTTCTCCGCCATCACATCAGGCCCTGACCAGGGCAGATACAAGGTGAAGCAGGAGTTTGCACTTGCTGCCGATGAACCAATATATGGACTTGGACTCTTGCAGAACGGCAAGATGAATCAGCGTGGAGAAAACCGTCTCATGATGCAGTCCAACCTCGAAGACTATGCCAACTTCTTCCAGAGTCAGCGCGGTTATGGTGTCTATTGGGACAATTATTCACCTACACACATTTCAGACCGCGGTACTTTGTCGCTCGAGTCACAAGTCGGCACCAAGGTAGACTACTACTTCATGTACGGCGGCAATGCGGACGGTGTCATCAAGGACATGCGTTACCTCTCAGGCAAAGTGCCAATGCTTCCACTGTGGACATACGGTTTCCACCAGAGCCGCGAGCGTTACAAGAGCTCAAGAGAACTGCTCGAAGTCGTAGACACCTACCGCAAGACAGGCGTGCCATTTGATGGTATCATACAGGACTGGCAGTATTGGGGAAGCAATTATCTATGGAACGCCATGGAGTTCTTGAACGAAGACTTCGGCGACTACAAGCGCATGATCAAGCACGTACATGATGTCAATGCACACATGAGTATCAGTATATGGGCAAGCTTCGGCCCTTACACCAAGGCGTATCGTGAGATGGAGCCAAAGGGACTTCTCTATAGCTTCAGCACATGGCCACAGAGCGGTGTGGCGGGATGGCCACCACGAATGGACTATCCAAGTGGTGTACGTTGCTACGATCCATACAGTCAGGAGGCACGCGACATCTACTGGAACAACCTCTCACGTCTGCACCAGCTCGGCATCGACGCATGGTGGATGGACTCTACAGATCCTGACCATCTCGACTATAAGGAGAGTGACCTCGACGAGGTTCGCCCTATCACCAACCCTAAGGACGGTAAGGACTTCATGGGATCATGGCGTATGGTGCGCAATGCCTTCCCTCTCTGTACCGTAGAAGGAATATACGACAAGCAGCGTGCTGCCGACCAGAGCAAGCGCGTCTTCATCTTGACACGCAGTTACTTTGCCGGTCAGCAGCGTACAGGAGCCAATACATGGAGTGGCGACGTCAGTTCGTCATGGGACAGCTTCCGCAAGCAAGTGCCTATATGTCTCAACTATACATTGACTGCCAATCCTAATGTCAATACCGACATCGGCGGTTTCTTTGCCAATGCGTACAACCGTTCATCACAGGACAACACAGCTACAAAGAACCCTCTCTATCAGGAACTCTACGTACGATGGATGCAGTTTGGACTCTTCTGCCCAATGATGCGTAGCCACGGTACAGAGGTATATCGCGAGCTCTACCACTATGGCAAACCAGGCGAACCAGTCTACGACGCGCTGCTCTCAGCAGTCAAGATGCGCTACGAGATCATGCCATACATATACAGCTTGAGCTGGCAGGTAAGCAAGAACGACGATTCGTATATGCGTGCTCTTGTGATGGACTTCAAGGACGACAAGGCTGTGTGGAACAATAACCGCCAGTACATGTTCGGCCATTCATTCCTCGTCTGCCCAGTAGTCAACGCACTCTACACCCCTGAGACTGCCAACGTCACAGACGAAATTTCAGGTTGGGACCGCAACAAGAAGTCACTCTATCAGGAGGGATTCAAGGCAGACTGGTCAGCCAGGAAGCAGTATGAAGTCTACCTCCCACAGGGCGCTACATGGTACGACTACTGGACAGGCAACAAGTATGAAGGTGGTCAGACACTCAAGGCAGACGCACCTCTCAGCCACTCACCACTCTACGTCAAGGCAGGTAGCATCATACCTCTATGCAAGGGCGACGTGCAGTACACCAACGTGGCAGACTGGAAGTCACTCGACATCGTCGTGTACCCAGGAGCCGATGCAGACTTCACTCTCTACGAAGATGAGGGTGACAGCTACAACTACGAGAAGGGAATGTACAGCACAATAGACATGAAGTGGAACGAAAAGACCCGTACTCTCACTATCGGCAAGCGCAATGGTTCGTTCGAAGGAATGCAGACAAGCCGCCAGTTCAACGTACGTCTCCATGATGGTTCTGCGAAGAACGTAAGCTACAACGGCAAGTCCGTATCAATCAAGCTATAGTCTAACAATATAATTATAATCAAGTCGTAGAGAAGTTATTAGGCCATCAGAGTACCTATAACTTCTCTATGACTAATAAGAACAGTCTAATTAATCAATGAAGCAACTAATGTTATCCGTGGCACTTGCCCCCGCCTGTGTCACAATGCAAGCACAGGACAAACTCTACAGCGACGAGTTTCCGCTCGAATGCGTAACACTGCTTGACGGACCGCTCAAGCACGCACGTGACCTCAATATCCAGACGCTCCTCAAGTACGACTGCGACCGCATGATGGCGCCATACCGCAAGGAGGCAGGCCTTGAACTCAAGGCTAAGTGCTATCCC
>JAZLKQ010000206.1:0-12474 GCA_045597745.1 Bacteroidaceae bacterium
TAGTCGCCACAGAGTTGAGCGCCTGAGAAAGAGTCATACGGAATGCACCCTTTTCTGGAGAACCGAGTACCATAACGTATGGGTTGGCAACGTTCTGAAGCATTACGATACCGAGTGCAACCACTGTCATACTGCAAAGGAATACAGCATAGATTGTTGCCTGGCCCTGGTCAAGTACTCCCTTGATACCGAGTGAGTTGATGATAAATCCAATGCCTACTACTGCAAGTCCGAGTATCATAGTGTTCTTGTAACCAATCTTACTCATAAGGAGAGAGAATGGAATGGCAAGAGCATATGCTCCATAGAATGCTGAGTTTACATACTGTCCCTGCTGTGCGTTCAGATTGAAGGCTTCAGTACAGAATTGAATCATTGAGTTGTTCATTGTTGTAACGAATCCTATAAGGAAGCACACAATGAACACAACAATAAGTGCGAACGTATAGTTCGGAGTTTGTTTTTGTCCCATTTTGTTGTAGTTATAGTTAGTAATTATTTTAGTTTATATATAATGTGTATACAAATGGTGAAGCCCCCTCACCATATAAGGGGGCTTATGACCATGATGTTATTTTACGCTAAACTTGTAAACTGTCTTTGAAGTATACTTCTCGCCTGGCTTGAGTACAGTTGATGGGAAGTATGGACGGTTTGGAGAGTCTGGGAAGTGCTGGCTCTCGAAGCATACAGCCGAACGCATCTGAGACTTGCAACCATTCTGGATGTCAAATCCTGAGAGGAAGTTGCCCGTATAGAGCTGTACTCCTGGTTCTGTTGTATAAGTCTCAAGTACACGACCTGACTTAGGGTCTGTAACACGTGCGCAGAGTGCAAGTTCGCCAACTTCCTTCTTGTTGCATACATAGCAGTGGTCATAACCAGTACCATTCTTAATCTGCTCGTTGTCAGCATTGATATCCTGACCGATAGTCTTTGGGGTACGGAAGTCGAATGGTGTGCCTTCAACCTTAAGTATCTCACCTGTAGGAATACTTGTCTCGTCGATAGGGAGATAGAAGTCGCAATTCATCTCGAGTATCTGATCTTCTACGCTTGGTGTTGGGTTAGCGATACCCTGGATTGAGAAGAATGCGTGGTGAGTAAGGTTGATGATAGTCTTCTTGTTTGTAGTTGCAAGATATTCGATGATGAGCTCGTTGTCATCTGTCCAAGTGAACTCTACGGCAATCTTTACTTCGCCAGAGAATCCTTCGTGTCCGTAAGGAAGGACAACATTGAGTGTGAGATTCTGTGGACCTGCCTGATATGCATCCCATACCTGAGCGTGGAGTCCTGTTGGTCCACCATGCAAGTGGTTCTTGCCATTGTTGATAGCAAGCTGATATTCCTTGCCGTTGAGCTGGAACTTTCCGTCACAGATACGGTTGCCGAAACGACCGATGAGTGTAGAGAGGAAAGGTTCGTTGCCCTTAAGATATTCATCGAGGTTGTCAAAACCCTGAATTACGTTTTCTACCTTGCCATCTTTGTTTGGTACCATGATAGCAGGGATAGCGCCACCATAGTTTGTGATAGATACTTCATAACCTTCTGAATTCTTCAGAGTGTAAAGGTCTACCTGCTTTCCGTTGATGACCTTCTGGAAATTCTCTGCCTTGAGGCCTGAGAGTGTTGGTTGAATTGTGCTCATGATAATTTATATATTGATTAATAGTTTTAGATTTATTGCAAATTAAATCATTTTTTTTCGGTTTTGCCGAATAAGTGAATAACTTTTTTCAATGATGAATGATAAAATATCTTAATTTATGCAATTACGGAGCAAAAGATGGGTAATATTGAAGTGAATATTATGCGAAACTGCTCAAAAGGTCTGCTACAACAAAGGAACTTCCTCCGATATAAATGAAGTCGCTATCTTTGGCATCTGCCTTTGCCGCCTGATATGCCTCGATGACTGTAGGGTATGATCTGCCGTTGAGATTGAATGTCGATGCGATCGATTTTATCTCTTCGTGAGGTAATGCTCTCTTGACCGATGCTTGGCAGAAATAATATACTGCATCAGTAGGTAGCAAAGACAATACGCCAGATATGTCCTTGTCGTTTACCATGCCAAATACTATACGCATAGTGTCGCAATCCTGTTCTTTCAACTGCTTGCTGATATGCTCGAATCCGCCAATATTGTGCCCCGTGTCACAATATGTAGGTGGTGTGTCTGCCAGTTTCTGCCAGCGTCCCATCAGTCCTGTATTTGTTGATACGTGCTTAAATCCATTTACAACATTGTCCGTACTTATTTCCATCACCTTACGGATGGTGTTGATGGCATTGATTATAGTGCATGTGTTGAGTACCTGGCAAGCTCCGGACAATTCTCCGATAATTGTACCATAAGTTCTTGATTGATAACAGATATTACCTTCTTGATTGTACTGATGAGATAATATCTCGTCAGTATCTTGGGCGAATACTATTGGCGAGTGCATCTCGATAGATTTTTCCTCAAATACTTCTTTGGTTTCTTTAGTATATTCTCCTACTACGACAGGTATGTTATCCTTGATAATACCTGCTTTCTCTTGAGCTATTTTACCCAATGTGTTGCCAAGAAACTGCACATGATCAAAGCTGATGTTTGTGATGATGCTGACGATAGGAGTTATGATATTGGTACAGTCAAGTCGACCGCCAAGACCAACTTCAATGACTGCAATATCTACTTCATGGTCTGCAAAGTACTTGAAAGCCATTGCGGTTGTGACCTCGAAGAATGAGGGATGTAGTGGTTCAAAGAAACTTCTTTCTTCTTCCACAAAATCCACGACATATTGCTCTGGTATCATTTCACCATTTATCCTTATTCTCTCACGGAAATCAATGAGGTGAGGTGACGTGAACAATCCCACCTTATATCCAGCTTCCTGCAATATTGAGGCAATCGTATGCGAACACGATCCTTTGCCATTGGTTCCTGCTACATGAATGGTCTTAAACTTGGTATGTGGGTGTCCAAAGTGCTTGTCCAGTTCGAGGGTGTTGTACAATCCTTCCTTGTATGCGTCTTTGCCTACATTCTGAAAGAGTGGGGTACGAGTAAAGAGATATTCTGTTGTTTCTTTGTAAGTCATATTCAGCAAATTATATTTGTAGAGTTAGCAATAACCTATGATGACTCGCTATATAGCCTTAATTAGAGAGAGTGGAGAGCAATTGACAACTCTTTGTATTTATCCCCAAATATAGTTAATTTATTGGAAAAGGTTATTATAAAGGTGATAAAAACAATACAAGGAACCACATAATGCAGTTCCTTGTATTAATATATGTATGAGAATGTTTATTCGAAGTAACTTCTGAACTTCCTGAATATCTTTTGCTTTATAGATTGGCTTGGGGTAAAGTTGTCACTCTTCCCCATCTCTTCTATATGTTTCTTCTCGTCTTTTGACAATGTCTCAGGGATGTAAACGCTAATATTGATGACCTCGTCTCCTCTTTTTCCCTTGTTGTAACCTTGGACTTCTGGAACCCCCTTTCCCTTAAGACGAAGTACTGTACCTGGTTGGGTACCAGGCTCAATGTTGATCTTTGCCTTACCGTCTATGGTAGGAACTTCTACAGAGCATCCAAGTATTGCCTGTGGTACTGTAATGAGAAGATTGTATATTATGTTGTTTTCTTCGCGAATGAGAGTATCGTGCGCCTTCTCCTTGATGATTATCTGCAAGTCGCCATTGATGCCATTGCGTTTGCCTGCACCACCTTTCCCTTCGAGGGTAAGAGCCATGCCTTCGCACAATCCAGCAGGGAAGTTTACTTCTACAACCTCTTCACCTGCTTTGATACCTTCACCATTACATACGTGACATTTGTTCTTGATAGTTTTGCCCTCTCCCTGACATGTAGGACATACACTCTGGCTCTGCATCATTCCGAAGATGCTCTGCTGAGTACGTACCACATAGCCGTTTCCATGACAAGTAGGACAAGTATCAGTCATTCCGTCTTCAGAACCCGAACCATGACAGTGTGAACAAGTGCAGTCCTTCTTGAGCTTAAACTTCTTTGTCGTACCATTTACGATCTCGTTGAGGTCTAGCTCTACTCTCAGTCGCTGGTCGCGTCCTCTGTATACAGGACGTTGCTGTCCGTGTCCACCTCCGAATCCGCTGAAACCTCCGAATCCTCCTCTGCCTCCAAAGATGTCTCCGAACATAGAGAAGATGTCGTCCATGCCCATGCCTTGTCCGCCAAAACCGCTTGCGCCACTCACACCTTCAGGACCGAACTGATCATATCTCTGTCGCTTTTGTGGGTCGCGTAGTACATCGTATGCTTCAGCTGCTTCCTTAAACTTCTCCTCTGCCTCTTTATTGTCAGGGTTACGGTCAGGATGATACTTGATAGCGATCTTCTTGTATGCTGACTTTATCTGTGCATCTGTGGCAGATTTGTCAACTCCAAGTACTTCGTAATAATCTCTTTTTGCCATATTTATCTTGCGGAAGTAATATAATGGATCGTAATATTAATCTTTGTGATATTCGTGAATATTTGTCGATATTTTGCACCGTATTATTGTGCAACAGCGACTTTTGAGTGGCGGATCACGTCTCCGTTGAGTGTATAACCAGTCTGTATACAATCGATGACTTTACCTTTCATCTCGTCTGGCTGACCAGGTACCATGGCGATAGCTTCATGGAAGTCTACGTCAAAAGTCTTGCCTACAGCATCTATCTGCTCGAGTCCTTCACGCTTGAGCAGCGAGAGGAACTTTTCGATGATAAGGTCAACTCCTTCTTTGACAGCAGCAACATCCTGAGCCTTTTCCATGTTCTTCTGTGCAAGTTCCATGTCATCTATTACAGGAAGGATAGTGCTTATCACTTTCTTGCCACCGTTCTTGATGAGGTCAGCTTTCTCCATAGCAGTACGCTTTCTGTAGTTTTCAAAATCAGCCTTCTGGTAGAGTGCCTTCTCCTTGAGTCTGGCAATCTCCTCCAGCGCCTTTGCAAGTTGATCCTCTACAGTTTCTACTACAGGAACATCCTCAGTAGCTACCTCTTCTGCAGCTACAGCCTCCACCTCAACTTCTTCTGTCGTCTGGCTTTCGTTCTTGATTGTCTCTTCCTGAGATTCCTGATTTATTTCTTGCTCTTTCATTTTTCTTATGATTATTATTAATGTATTATTAACCGATGTTCTTTTGTCAGTAATACATGTTACAAATAAGATGCCAGCAGGGAAACCTGCTGACATCTATGTCAAAGTGTCTTGATTGTATGACGTTATTTCAGTTCGTCTGATGTATAACCGACAGGCAACTTTCTGCAATTGTAGCTTGAGGCCATGATCTCACCGTATGCACCAGCACTACGGAGAGCCAAGAGGTCACCTCTCTGTGTCTTATTGAGCTGTATGCCTTTGTCGAAGACATCGCTGCTTTCGCATATAGGTCCAACTACGTCGTATGTATCCTCTTCGCCTTCGCTTGTGATGTTCTCTATCTCATGATGCGCCTGATAAAGGGCTGGGCGAATGAGATCAGTCATGCCTGCATCTACAATAGCAAACTTCTTGAATGACCCCTCTTTTACATACAATACCTTTGTGATAAGGCTTCCACACTGTCCAACTACGGCACGACCAAGTTCGAAGTGAACTGTCTGTCCTTCACGCAACTTGAGGTTGTTGTGATATGTCTCAAAGTATGCCTTGAAGTTAGGATTTGGATTGCCGTTAGGATCATTATAGTCAATGCCAAGACCTCCACCTACATTGATAATCTCGATGTTGATACCTGCATTCTCGAGCTTGTCCTGTATCTCGTTGATACGGTTGCTGAGTGCTACGAAGTCATCCATCTCGAGTATCTGGCTTCCGATATGGAAGTGAAGTCCCTTAAACTCGATATTTTCGAGTGACTTTGCCAATAGTATCAGCTTCTCCATGTCTTCCATTGCAATACCAAACTTGTTTTCTGCAAGTCCTGTTGTAATGTTTGCATGAGTATGAGCTCCTACATTAGGGTTGATACGGAAGCATACTGTAGCTTTCTTGCCTTTCTTGCCGGCAATGTCGTTGATGACTTCAAGTTCTGGTATGCTCTCTACGTTGAAGCAGAATATACCAGCATCAAGTCCTAACTCTATCTCCCAGTCGCTCTTTCCGACTCCTGCAAATACAATCTTGTCAGCAGGAAATCCCGCCTGCAGTACTGCTTCTATCTCTCCACCGCTAACGCAGTCGATACCCAATCCACTCTCATTGATAACCTTGAGTACCTTCTGGTTTGCATTTGCCTTTACTGCATAATGCACAAAGAAGTTACCATATTTCTCAGTCTCCTTGTTGATAGTGTTGAGTGTATCACGGAGTAGATCTATATCATAATAATAGAATGGAGTCCTTATGTCGTGGAATCTTACTATAGGAAATGATCCTTTCATGTTGTGTGTCTTATAATGTGTGTAATGGATAAATCTTTTATTTACTTGTTGTTGAACAGCTTGTCGCTAAGTGCCTGAAGCGCTGCCTTCTTGTCATCAGCAGAGATGAGGAATGATACATTGTGATTGCTTCCTCCGTATGAGATCATACGTACTGGTATGTTCTTGAGAGCCTCAGTTGCAAGAGACTCAAAGCCGACGTTATGCCATTCGAGGTCACCTACTACGCAGATGATGCACATGTTTTCGTTGACTTTGACTGTACCAAACTTCTTGAGTTCGTTGATGATTGCAGGCAAGTTAGTGTTATTGTCTATACTTACTGATACGC
This sequence comes from Bacteroidaceae bacterium, assembly GCA_045597745.1. Lineage (GTDB taxonomy): Bacteria > Bacteroidota > Bacteroidia > Bacteroidales > Bacteroidaceae > Minthosoma. The sequence continues at coordinate 6,754 of JAZLKQ010000206.1, forward strand.
CTACCTCACTTGTACAAACCATGTCTATGCTTGTCTTGTAGGTCTCAAAGATTTCAAATACCTTGCGGAGGAATCCGTAAGCGAGCAACATGCGGCTTGAAGTGATGTTGATAGCTGTGATATTGTCCTTAGCCGCAACAGCCTTGATCTTCTTCTTCTCTGTCTCGTTGCTTATGACTGTACCTGCTGCTGTTGGCTCCATAGTGTTGAGGAGCTTGACAGGTATGCCGGCAAACTTTGCAGGCTGTACGCAAGTAGGGTGGAGGATCTTTGCTCCGAAATATGCAAGTTCAGCAGCTTCTTCGAAATGTAGGTGGCTTACAGGAGAAGTCTTGTCTACAAATCGAGGGTCGTTGTTGTGCATACCGTCGATGTCTGTCCATATCTGTATCTCGCTTGCTCCTACAGCTGCGCCGATGAGTGATGCTGTGTAGTCAGAACCTCCACGTTGTAGGTTGTCTACCTCGCCGTATGCGTTGCGGCAGATAAATCCCTGAGTGATGTATATCTCTTTGCCTTCGTTAGCATTGAGCTGTACCTTTATCTTGTCTGTGATATATTCGAGGTCTGGCTCAGCATTCTTGTCTGTACGCATAAACTCGAGTGCTGGTATAAGTACTGCATTGACACCAAGTTCGAGGAGGTAGTTAGTCACCATGTTTGTGCTAATGACCTCGCCTTGTCCGACGATGATCTTCTCTTCAAACATTGTGAAGATACCTTTAGTGAATGAACGGAGATAGTCAAACTCCTTCTTGAGAAACTCGAGAGTGATAGCCTTGTATTCGTCTGTAGAGTATAGTTCTTCTACATGGTTCTTGTATTTTGCCTCGAGAGCATTGATGCACTCGTTTGCGCCTTCTGGATTCTTCTTGTAGAGGTAATCAGAGATTTCAACGAGCGAATTTGTTGTGCCTGACATTGCAGAGAGCACTACGATCTTCTGCTCTCCGTCGTTAATAAGTTTTACCACATCCTTCATGCGCTGTGGTGTACCTACCGATGTTCCACCGAACTTTAATACTTTCATTTTTACCTTAATATATTATTGTTATTTTCTATTTTTATACTTTTATCATTCATTCTCTTTGCTGATAATCTCCATCATTTCCTCTGCTTCCTCTTGTTCTGCCTCTTCCTTAGTAATCTCAGAGAACTCGTGGTTGGCACAATGGAATACTCGTCCTGGATACTGCTCGAGTAGGGAAGTGTTGTGAGTAATCATGATGACAGTAGCGCCATTATTCTTTACGATACGCTGTAACAGTTCTGTAATCCTCTTACCAGTCTCTGCATCGAGGTTGCCAGTAGGTTCGTCAGCAAGAATGAGCTTTGGCTTGTTGAGTATAGCACGTGCTATAGCGATACGCTGCTGCTCGCCACCAGAGAGCTCGCTTGGCAACTTGTATCCTTTAGTCTCCATGCCGACAAGACGTAGCACTTCATCTATGCGCTGGTCTATGAGGTGAGTCTTTCTCCAGCCGGTAGCCTTGAGTACAAATCTCAAGTTAGCGTCTACCGAGCGGTCGTTGAGGAGCTTGAAATCCTGGAATATCACTCCCAGCTTTTTGCGGAGTTCTGGATAATATTTCCTCTTGAGACCTACCATCTTGTAACCCATGACTTCCGCATCGCCGTCCTTGATAGGAAGTTCGGCATATATTGTCTTGAGGAGTGAGCTCTTTCCCGAGCCGACTTTGCCCGTGATGTAGATGAACTCACCTTCGTCAACCTGAAAGTCCACATTGTGAAGCACTTCCTGCTCCTCCTGGAATACGCTGATATTCTTATAGTATATAAGCATAATGTGTATGGATGAATAATGACTATATCTATGTATTGTCTTAATAGAATACTTTATGAATCTCTATTATATATTAATAAAGGTGTATTCTTGTGCGAATGAAATATAACGGATGCTCTGTATAGGCAACACCTTGATTAGTGCTTGTGCCAAGTAGGGTCATGACGTACCTGAAGTTCCTTTGCGAGGTCTTCGATACGCAATCCCTTTGCAGTGAGCAGTACTATGAGGTGGTAGAGGAAGTCGCTTCCCTCGTATACGAGCCTCTCGTTCGTACCGTTAGTAGCCTCGATGACAGCCTCAAGAGCCTCTTCACCAACCTTTTGTGCCATGCGGTTGATACCATCCTTGAATAGGCTTGTAGTGTATGAACCTTCAGGCATCTCCTCGTGGCGCTTCTCAATGAAGTCCTGGAGGAAAGTGAGGAAGAGGAGAGGGTTTGCCTCGTTTGTCTCGTTCCAGCAAGTGTCAGCACCAGTATGGCAGACAGGTCCTACAGGATTGACCTTGATAAGCAAAGTGTCGTTGTCGCAGTCATTAGCGATAGATACCACGTTGAGGAAGTTCCCGCTTGTCTCTCCCTTTGTCCAGAGTCTATTCTTAGTACGGCTCCAGAATGTCACCTTACCTGTCTCTACTGTCTTGTTGTATGCTTCTTCGTTCATGAATCCGAGCATAAGTACTTTGAGTGTCTTGTCATCCTGAATGATAGCAGGCACAAGTCCGTCCATCTTGTTGAAATCGATAGTCATATAATTGTCTTTTAATATAATTCGTTGAATAAATCAGTTATCTGCTTATAATCTTACAGACACACCTTCTTCCTTTAGATATTGCTTGAGCTGAGGGATAGGAATCTCGCCAAAGTGGAATACGCTTGCAGCAAGTGCCGCGTCAGAGTGTCCGTTGATAAAAGTGTCGCGGAAGTGCTCCATCTTACCGGCACCTCCCGATGCTATGACAGGTATTGTAAGCGTGTCCGCAAGAGTTCGCAGCGCTTCGTCAGCATATCCCTGCTTGACTCCGTCATGGTTCATACTGGTAAAGAGTATCTCGCCTGCGCCTCTGTCGTTGCATTCCTTAGCCCATTCGAATAGTCCTCTCTCCGTCTCTACACGTCCGCCGTTGAGATAGCACTTCCATCCTGCCTCAGTCTGCTTGGCGTCTATTGCTACCACACATACCTGGCTACCAAAGTTAGTTACAATCTCGTCGATGAGTTCTGGTCGGCGTATGGCAGCCGAGTTGATGCTCACCTTGTCAGCTCCTGCATTGAGCAGTCGGTCGACATCCTTGAGCTCGTTGATGCCTCCACCTACTGTGAATGGTATGTTGATCTCTCTTGCTATGCGCTTGACGAGGTCGGTAAATGTCTTTCTGCCTTCGTGACTTGCAGTAATGTCGAGGTATACCAGTTCGTCAGCACCTTGCTCGCTGTATTGTTTGCCGAGCTCTACGGGGTCGCCTGCCTGTCGTAGGTTGACGAAGTTAGTTCCCTTTACTGTCTGTCCGTCCTTGATATCAAGACAAGGTATTATTCGTTTAGCTAACACTTATCTGTTCGTTGTATTATTTGTCCTTTGTGATATGTCTCTCTTATGCAAGAAACTCGCTGAGTTCCTCGAGCTTGATCCTTCCTTCGTAGATTGCCTTGCCAAATACCACTGATGGTATGCCAGCCTCGTTGAGGGCACGTATGTCCTTGATGCTGCTCACGCCTCCTGACGCAATGAGGTTGAGTTGTGGAAACTCCTCCATGATTTCCTTGTAGAGGTTGATGGCAGGTCCCTGCAGCATACCGTCCTTGCTTATGTCTGTACAGAGCACGTTGTTGATACCCTTGTCGTTATATTTGTGGATAAATGGCAGCAGTTTCTCTTCGCCCTCTTCCTTCCATCCGTTGATACTGATGAGGCCGTTCTTGACGTCTGCTCCGAGAATGATGCGGTCAGGTCCGTACTTGTCCACCCATGACAGAAATAGTTCTGGGTTCTTGACAGCGATGCTGCCTATTGTCACCATTGATGCACCTGCCGCAAAAGCTGTGTCTATGTCTTCGTTGCTCTTTATTCCTCCACCGAAGTCAATGATGAGTGATGTGTGGTCAGCGATGCGCTCGATAGTCTTGTGGTTGATGACGTGCTGTGAGCGTGCTCCGTCAAGGTCGACGGTATGCAGTCTCTTGATGCCGTTGGCTTCCATTTCCTTAGCCACCTCTACAGGATCCTCGTTGTACACCTTCTTCTGGTTGTAGTCGCCCTGAGTGAGTCTCACGCATTTGCCGTCGATGATGTCAATGGCAGGTATTATCTCTATCATAAGTCTAAAAAGTTCTTGATTATTCGTTCCCCGACCTTTCCGCTCTTCTCTGGATGAAACTGTGTCGCGTAAAAGTTGTCCTTATGCAATGCACTCGAATAAGGCTGTATGTAGTTGGTCGTAGCTATTGTGAAGTCGCACTTTGGCACATAGAAGCTATGTATGAAGTATACGAACTCCTCCTTGTCAAATCCCTTGAAGAGCTGTGACTTGGTGTCCGTTATTGTGTTCCATCCCATCTGAGGGACCTTATCCTCATGGCTCTTAGGCTGAAATCTTACCACGTCTGCGTCAAATATGCCTAAACAGTCCGTGTCGTATTCTTCGCTGTGTCGGCACATTAGCTGCATACCTATGCAGATGCCGAGTACGGGTTGCTTAAGCCCTTTGATTACCTCGTCGAGCTTGTGCTCCCTGAGATATGCCATTGTGGTGCGTGCCTCTCCCTGTCCGGGGAACACCACCTTGTCCGCCTTCATCAGCTGTTCTGGGTCGGCAGTGATGAGTGGTTCGATGCCAAGACGCTTCAGCGCATTGTCCACCGAGTAGATGTTGCCGGCATTATATTTTACTATCGCTACGTTCATTTATTATATATAGTCTTTTATTTCGCTACAAAGTTACGATATTTAGTCCATATACGGCATATTTAATCATAAAAAGGTGAATCTAATACTCTATTTTTGTACAATTATCAACAAAAGTACATAGCGTGTCAAAAAATATTCGTACTTTTGCACTCGCAAATACAATCATTATAGTCAGGAACTATCATATTTTTATGGCACGCAATAAATTTAGAGGACTGGGAGTTGCACTCGTTACCCCATTCACCAAGACAGGCGAAGTAGACTATACTGCCTTACGCCGACTGCTCGACTATCAGTTGTCGGGTGGAGTAGACTTTCTCTGTATATTAGCCACTACAGGCGAGACACCTTGTCTCTCTGCAGAGGAGAAAGCAAAGATAAAGGAGATTGTTATAGAGAAGGTAAATGGCAGAGTACCAATACTCATGGGATGCGGAGGCAACAATACTGCTGCAGTTGTCAAGTCACTCAAGGAAGATGACTTCTCAGGCATCGACGGAATCCTCAGTGTATGTCCATACTACAACAAGCCATCTCAGGAGGGTCTTTACCAGCACTTCAAGGCAATAGCAGAAGCTACTGACCTTCCTGTCGTACTGTATAATGTGCCTGGTAGAGTCGGTGTTAACATGTCTGCAGAGACAACATTGCGTCTTGCCAATGACTGCGACAACATCGTTGCCATCAAGGAGGCAAGCGGCAACTTCACACAGATAGACGACATCATCAAGAACAAGCCTGCCAACTTCGACGTTATCTCAGGCGACGACGGCATCACCTTCCCGCTTATTACACTTGGAGCTGTTGGTGTCATATCCGTCATCGGTAATGCTCTGCCAAAAGAGTTCAGCCGTATGGTACGTCTCTCGCTCAATGGTGACTACCAGAATGCACTCGAGACACATCACAAGTTCACAGAGCTCTTCAAGCTTCTCTTCGTGGATGGCAACCCTGCAGGAGTCAAGGCTATGCTCAACAGCATGGGACTTATCGAAAACGAACTCCGTC
>JAZLKQ010000207.1:0-12061 GCA_045597745.1 Bacteroidaceae bacterium
ATATAAGCCAAGGGGTGGATGAGGGGGAGGAAATAGGGGGATTTGGGGAGTTTATGGAGGAAAATGGCGGAATGGGACCCGGCGGGGATGCGGAGGGAAAGGGGAAGGATGAGGGGGACGAGCGGTCGATGGGGGCTCAATGAGTGTATCTGTGAAAAGGAAGATACGGGGAATGACGGAAATCGTCCGCTACGTATATGGAATACGTGCGGACGATAATATAGCTATTTTATGATAACCTTTGCTCCATTGTAAATGCACACTCCTTTTCGAGTAGGAACACCAATCAGTTTTTGACCTTGTAAATTATAATAGGTGTCATCATGCCTCATCTGGAGAGTATTAATTGATGTTGGCATCATCGCCTGCACTCTAACACAATCGATGAACGCACGTTTGGGCGATGTCGATCTTTTTGTCCGTTATATATATAATAAGGTGTCACCTACGTTCCATCTTGACCAACTCAAGTTCGAACACCAATGTGGAGAATGCCGGGATATCATCAACCCTCTTGTTGCCATAACCATATTCATACGGAATGTATATCTCCCACCTGTCTCCTTCATGCATACGAGTAAGCGCAATCTGCCATCCCATGATGAGCTGGTTGACCACAAAACATGCCGGCAACGAAGTTCCGTCTTCGGTCGAATCAATCACTGTGCCATCTATGAGTCTGCCTGTATAATGCACGAATACAATGCTGTTAGGCTTTGCGCACACGTTCCCACTACCCTGCTTGAGTTTACGGCAAAGCACACCACTTGACAATTCTACCACTCCATCCTCCTGAGCCTTCAGCTCAAGGTACAGCTTGTTCTGCTGCTTATATTTCTTTTGTCTCTCGTTCATAAATACCAATTATTACTTCCACATCTTAGTCACCTTAATCTTCTTGATGACAACATCCTCCTTCGGACGGTCATTGCTGTCAGTTGCCACATGCTGAATCTTATCCACCACATCAAGTCCGCTGACCACTTCGCCAAACACCGTATAAGCCCCATCAAGATGTGGCGTACCGCCCACCTGCCTGTAGACCTCGCGAATCTCCGGTGTCAGCGTCACCTTACACTTTGCCCTCTGGTCTAAGTGCCGCTGAGTAGCGTCAAGTCCTCTGTCGTCCAACTGCCTACCCCATACGATATAGAATTGGAACTGCGAGCTCATCATCTCCGGGTTGACCTCATCGCCCTCACGTGCCGCTCCTATCACGCCACGCCTGTGATATATCTCCGGGAAACGGAACTCCGCCGGTACGCAATCCGTATCATTTGGATCATCGCCAAGCATGACACCTGGTGCAGCACCACGACTATTGGACGCACCACCCTGTATCATAAAGTCCTTTATCACTCGATGAAAGAGAGTCCCCTTGTACACACCGCTCTTCACGTTGCGGATGAAGTTGTCACGATGTAGAGGAGTCTCGTTGTACAACTCCAGTACTATAGTGCCGTAGTTGGTGGTCATCTTGACTTGAGCACGACGGCTCTGGGCAAACACGCTACATGTCGACATGACCGACATGAGCAATGCAAGGAGCAATGTTGTTATTCTCATAAGTATGCAATGATTACTGTTTGATTACTTTCTTTTTCTTCTCTGCCATCACCATGCCACATAGCAACACCGCCGTACCAAGCATTGCCATCCATGTGATCTGCTCGTCCAGCACTATGGCTGCCGTGATGATGGTAAACACCGGTGCAAGGTACAGATATATGGTCGCCCTCGATGCACCAATCTTAAGCATTGCCCAGTTCCATGCCACATAGCACAGGAGACTTGCCAGCAGACCGAGGAACAACAGGCTCATAGCCACCTCCGGCATCATGATGACAGGCCAGTCTATATTGAGCGGCTGCACATATATATAATAAGGTGTCATCATGAGCAATCCATAGAAGAATACCTTTCTTGTCATAAACCACGAATCATACTTGTGCATGACCCTCTTGGCGAACGTGACATAAAATGCCCACGTAAACGCCGCACCTAATGCCAGTGCATATCCCGCCAATGAGACGTGCAGTACCAACTGGCCGTTGAGCACCACCATCGCCATACCGAGGAATGCAAGTATCAGCCCTACAGTCTGTCTCCTTGTAAGGCGTTCGGACTTGTAGAACAAGGCAAGCACAAGGCACGAGAATACTGGACACGAACTGACAAGTATGCTTACGTCAGATGTCTGTGCATACTGAAGGGCTGTATTCTCTGCGAGGAAATAAAGCGAGCCGCCAAACGCACCACACATGGCAAAACACAGTTCGTCCTTCCAGTTGTCAGCAAAGAGTCGCTTATGACTCATAGCCCATATAGCCACATACGCCAGCAAGAATCTGCAGAAGAATATATCTGCCGGCATCATGTCATGCTGTAGTAGCACCTTAGTCACAATAAATGTAGTGCCCCATACACATACCACCATGATGGCGGCGACGTGAGGTAATATGCCCGTATTGTGTGTCTGCACGCTTAATTTCTCCTTATCACACAAGCGAGAGGATTGGGGCTCGTCCGCTCCCAACCATCTCCTCATGTAGTCTATGTCTATATTACTTGATGTACACCTTCTTGCCGCCGATGATGTTGATGCCCTTCTGAGGAGCAGTCAATCTCTGTCCGGCAAGGTTGTATACAGCCTTATCGCTCTTGTCCGCACTTACTGACGTAATGCCTGTAGCAGTCTCGTAAGCCTCAATCTCCTCTGCTGTCGCTGCACGGATAGTGAAGTCGTCAACGAGAAGGTCGCCAAAGTTCTTTGGATTCATAACGACAAGGCTGATGATAGTCTCTTCCTCCAACTTGAATGTGTTGGTAGACTCTGTCCAACCGTCCGCTGTAACAACGACGTTAGCACCATCGTTGAAGTATACGTAGTTGCCACTACCGAGTGTTTCATACCCAGTCTCGTCTGCATTCATCTTGACCATTACGTATCCAGAGCGCATAGCACATGAAGTCTCCGTAGTACCAGCCTTACCATATACAGTAGTTGTATAGTAGCCTGCTGGGAGGATAATCTCTGATGAAGCAAAACGAGTATTGCTCTTTGTTCCATTCATCTTTACAGAGTAATTGCCGCTGTGAGCGTCTTCAGACTTAGAGATTGTCGCACTTGAAGCTGTAGTGGCAGGTTCCCACTGTACAGGTCTCTTCTCGCCCCATTCCTCAAGACCGCCGTTTGTAAGTTCTTCGACAGAAAGAAGAGTCACCTTTGGCAGCGGCTCGTCAGAGACATACTTCGCTACACTGACAAACTTCGCATTCTTGATCCGTATCACAGGATCGCCCTCTGATGGAGTGTAGACAGTATATACACCCTGGAGAGTGAGCGTGTCATTGACAGCTACATCGAGTGTTGAGAACTTGCCGCTTGTACCGTCAGCAGTGAGCAAGCCGTAGATGTAGAGTTCGTTGTCCTTGTCGTCTGCTATATAGAGATTGCCGTATGTAGTGTCGGATATATTTGTCACCACACCAGTCAACTCGTAAGTAGTCTCAGTATCTGCCTTGCTCAGGAAGTCTGCGAGGCTTATCTTCTCGATCTCATCGCTACCGCCGCCAGACTCACGACCGGACTTGTCCTGCTCTACGATATAGTTGCCTGATGTATACTTGTATGTACCCTTATAGTCAACGAGCTTACCATATACAGTCACCACATCGCCTACAGCGAGGTCTTCGGTAGAAGTCATCTTTGCATTGTCAAGACCATATCCACGGTATACCTCGAGTTCCTTCTCTCCGTCTGATATGAAGTATGTAGCATTGCCGAAGCTTGCGCTCAACTCTGTGACCTTAGTCACTGTACCCTTAGTGTATACGTTGAGGTCAAGACCTTCGCCAGCAGCAATATAGTCGATAGCCTGAGACACAGCGAGAGCAGTAGAGGCTGTATTGTAGTCATTTGCTATTTCGATGTCCACTGACGCTACATTAGACGCATTGTCAGGGTCATCATTGTCCACTGATATAGCCTTGACTGTAGTTGTAGCTGCTATGTCGATAGCAGCCTCACCATCTGTGACGTATGTACCCACACCGTCCTCTGGTGTTGTGCCGTCAGTTGTATAGATGAGTCCATATCCCTCTGCCGCTGTGATAGTAAGCTGCTGTGCACCGTTGTACGTACCGCTTGCGAGAGAGAATGTAGGCTTGTCGATAGCCGAAACTATCGGAGCCGAACCAGACACAGTCACCACTGCTGTAGCTATACGAACAGTCGCTGTCATCTTCAGAGTTACGGAGCTTGCCTCACCCCTCCATACGCAGTTTGCCAATGTACCGTCTTCTACAGTCATCTTGCTTGGAGCTACGGAATTGTCTCCACTTGTAAATGCGATGGCAGTGATAGTAGACCCGTCGGTAGTGCTGAATGTAATCGAACCGCCACTCTTGTATATACGGAGGTCAAGTCCTGCACTGTTGCCACTACCCGACCATATACGAGTGGGAGTAGTACCACTTGTGGACGTTAGACAGACATTGCCGACAGTTATCTCCTTGCCTGTGATAGTTGTACCCGTACCTGCAGCAGGTACCTCTATGCCCATCGCCTCGAGATCCTCAGCACTTGTAAAGTCAAATGTGACATCGTCTGCGTATGCAAATATCGCCAATACGCTGACAAATAAAGAAAGTAAAAGTTTCTTCAAAAGCAATAAATTAGTAATTTGGATTGAGTTTGTTTATTATTCACGACAAAGTTATGCTTTTTTTGTTACAAACGTATGAATACAGCTTATTTATTTATGTGTGACACCTCTTTACCCTGTCGTAAAGGCACGCATTGATACTTTGACTGTATACAATCCTAATCCGTATAATGCAATGCATAATGCTTAATGCGAAATGAGACATACGCTTGACGAGGCTTAACCATACGTTCGACGGAGCTTTGACATACGTATGACGAGGCTTCGTCGAACGTATGACTGCAAGAGCATATATACAGCACACCCCTATACGCTATACACCGAGTGGTATATTGACGTATAGGGGTGTGCATAAAGAGTATACGTCGCTGGTTACAATCCTTGCCAAGAACTGAGGTTGAAGTTGCGCTCGACTGCATCCTCTATGTTGTCACGAAGGTTGCAGAAGAAGTCTATGTCGGTCAATTGCTCGAGCTTGTCTATACTGACTGCGCTATCGTGGCGAAACTGCTTGAGATCTGCCGTATTGCTATCAGCTATCTTATAGTACTTGTGCTCTATCCAGAATCCTATAGCCTTTGCCGACCCGTTCTTTGATACTGACAATACCGCCATGAAGTAATGGCTTGTCACTACCATCTGCACCGATCTGCCCAGAGTATTGCTGACAGAGCAATATCCCTTGATATGGGCATCGTCTATAGTTCCGCCCTTGACTATGTATATAGTATCACCTAACGACACTTTGCGTCCTACCTGATCGCGGGAGTAGTCTTCGATTGTCCCCCAATAGATACGGTTGAAATTTGGTTTTATTGTTTTTGAATAATAATTGACTGCTCAAAATAAATTTTATAATCGCAAATGTTGCGCTTTTACTGGTGTATAGCAACTGGCTCACCGTCTTGCCGCCAACAGCTATATCATGATACTCTGTGTGGAATCTCTTTGATCAGATTATGCTTACTGGCAACTTCACCGGCAACGACCGAAGCACGTTCAAGTTGCTCAAGTTGTTCAAGAATGAGATATACATGCCTGAATACATGACCACTACCGAAAGCCGATACAAAGGAGCGCCAAAGCGTACCACAGCAGCTGGTGTATGGCAGAACGGATATTCTGACCACTTCCCTACACAAATATACCTCGTCAAGGAGATACAGCAGTAGACTACCCGTTCAATGAGCATAATACAAATTGTTGCTATCTGTACACTCTATCGTGACACTTTTTGCCATCATTATTGAAAAACAAAGTCATCAAATCTTAATTATACTAAAAAGCTTGCATTTTTGACATATATTTTATATATCTTTGCAAACTATTTGTAACAGTCACACAAATGAAGGCTAAAAAGATTCTATTTATCACTCAGGAAATGGTACCATTTGTACCAGAAACACAGAAGTCAATCATCGGCAGATATCTGCCTCAGGCTATACAGGAAAAGGGACACGAGATTAGAACCTTTACACCTAAGTGGGGTGTCATCAACGAACGTCGCAACCAGCTCCACGAGGTAATCCGTCTCTCGGGCATGAACCTCATCATCGATGACACGGATCATCCACTCATCATCAAGGTATCGTCCATACAGGCTGCACGTATGCAAATATACTTTATAGACAACGACGACTACTTTATGAAGCGTGAAATGGCTAATGACAAGGACGGCGTAGAATATGACGACAATGCCGAGAGAGCTATATTCTATGCACGCGGAGTACTTGAGACTGTCAAGAAGCTGAGATGGATACCAGACGTCATCTACTGCCAGGGATGGATATCAGCACTCGCACCTTACTACATCAAGAAAGCATACGCTGACGAACCTGCGTTTAGCGAGACTAAAGTGGTATACTCTGTGCCATCGCCAGAACTGCACAATGACTACAGCAAGGGGTTTGCCAATTGCATAGCATTCAGAGATGCTACCATCGATGACATTGCAGACATCTGTACAGACAAGGTGGGACAGAACGAGCTCGCCAAGATTGGCATGAAGTATGCGGACGGCATCATACTCGACAACGGAAGCGAAGAGGTAGATCCAGAACTCGCCGAATACGCCAAGACACTGGGTGTGCCTACTCTCGGCTCTCAGACCAGGGAGTCCATGAAGGAGGCTTATCACGAGTTCTTCGAGTCGCTTATCGAGTCGATAGACTAAGGCCACGCACTGCAGCACTCCCATTTTGATTGTTATACCACAAGAGCTACACAAGCATTTTCAATATGCATATTAGAATCAGAAGTATACTCGTCATCATATCAGCCATACTGATGCTGACATCATGCGACGACAACACCGATACGCTCGGCGTGAGCATGATGCCAGGGCATGACTTTATCAAGAGACAATACAGCACCTACGATGTCAAGACAGAGTCATACGAGGTAGGCAACTCTGTACTGGCGCGTTCAAGTGTATCATACCTTGGACGATTTACCGACCCAGAGACCAATACCATCGTCAAAAGCGACTTCCTCGCACAGTTTAGATGTAACGAGGGGTTTGACTTCCCCGACAAGATTGCGGACGACAAGGCGATATCGGTACAGCTCAACCTATTTGTAAAGGCCTTTGTCGGCGACTCACTCGCAAGCTTCAAGCTCAGTGTCTATCCACTCAACAAGGTGCTCAACCCTAACAAAAACTACTACACTGACATCGACCCTACCGAGTATTACGACACAGAGGCAGAACCTATAGCCACCAAGTGGTTTACTCTCTCCGACCGCACCATCACAGACGACCAGAGATGGGACACTAAGTACAACAACAACATCTCCATACGCCTGCCTAACAGCGTCGGCGACGACATCATCAAGGCTTATCGCACCAACCCTGCACTCTTCTCCAACGCAGATGCGTGGATCAACAGCGACATACCGACAAGCAAGGGATTCTACTTCAAGCTTGAAGCCGGAGATGGTGCCATGGCATACATTGATGTGGCACAGTACAACATATACTACAAGTACTACGATGAAGACTACAAGAAGGATACTGTCGGCATAAGCCAGTTTGCCTCAACAGAGGAGGTGGTACAGGCTACACGATTTGAGAATACCAACTTGCAGACACTTATGGACGACGTAGACGCAACGTATATCAAATGTCCAGCAGGTATATTCACAATGGCAACCTTGCCTGCCGACAAGGTCAATGCCAATGACACCATCAACTCTGCCAAGCTCACGCTGACCCGATACAACGGCACACTTGACACAGACTTCACGCTCAGCATACCTAAGAATGTACTGCTCGTAAGGCTCGACGATTATCTCAACGGATTCTTCGAGAATTACAAGCTTGCTGACGAGGAGACAAGTTACATGGCTAAGTTTAACAGCAACAACAATACATACGAGTTTGACAACATAGCCCGCCTCATCACCATCATGAATCAGGAGAAGGCCAACGGCACGGCGACCGCCAACTGGAACAAGGTACTCTTCATACCAGTGGAGCCATCTACCATCAGCATATCCAACAACTACGGCATACAGCAGAACAAGGTAGTGAAGCTCTGTCATGACTTCTCCATGAGTAGCGCAAGACTCATGGGCGGTACTACACCTGTCAAGCTCGAAGTCATTTACAGTAAGTTTGGCGAATAGATAGGTATACACTATCCCATTGCCACATGGTAGGCCTCTGCGCCACCCGACAACATGATAATACATACAACAAGAAGTGCGTCGGTGCAACATACTCACAGTATATTGCACCGACGCACTTCTTGTTGACGGATGCACATAAAAGCAATGCTGACGATATTATTATGCCTCCCCCACCATTACACGTACATCACTTCTTGCCTTCAAGTAAGGCTGAGAGTATATACATACGTATCATGTCAATGGCAGGAGCAGTATCTCCTACATTAGGTATGATGATGTCGGCATAACGCTTGGTAGGCTCGATATACTCGTCATGCATTGGTTTGAGCACATTGCGGTACTTATCGATAAGCATCTCAAGCGGATGTCCCCTCTCAGCTATATCCCGCTTGATGACTCTCAGCAAGCGTTCGTCTGCACCCGCATCGACAAACACCTTGAGGTCCATGAGTTCACGCAGATCCTTGCTGTATAGAGCCATGATGCCCTCAACTATGATAACAGGCTTTGGTTCCACATGCACTGTCTCGGCAAGACGTGTGGAGGTGATGTACGAGTATGTGGGCTGTTCGATGGCATGGCCATTGCGAAGTTCGTCTATTTGCTTGGCAAACAATGGCCATTCAAATGCATCCGGATGGTCAAAGTTTGTCGCCTTCCTCTCCTCCATCGTAAGGTGGTCCTGACACTTGTAGTACGAATCCTGTGGTATGACTGCCACGCTGCCTTCTGGCAAGCTCTCTACTATCTTCTGCACTACAGTCGTCTTGCCCGATCCTGTACCGCCAGCTATTCCTATTATTATCATGAGATGAGTTGTTTATAGATAAAGATGCGCCACCGGAGGGCAGGTGCATAAGTAAATATGTATGTGTTAATCAACGTATAGTGGTTAAGATGCGAATATCTCCTTGATAAGTGGCAGCATCACCTTCTTTATGACCTTGTCGTTGAGACGGTGTTCACCTTCGAACCTGATGGCACGCTCTGCAGGATAATGTTTCTTAAAGAGATCGTATGTCTTCACCACAGGGTCATTGATACCAAACAAGCCCCACACGTTGAGTTTGTCTTCCGCTGTGATGTCCTTAAACTGCATACGCTCCATCTGATTGTGATGCTGTATGATGTCCTTCGTAATCTTAAACTTCTTCTGCTTGTCATATCGTCCGTTGAAGAACTCGTATTCACCAGTCTTGAGCACCTTGCTCATGGTAGACATGTTGAAAGCAGGATTGACCATGATGCGCTTATATCCTCGCATCTGCTGAGCATACATGCCACCCATGCTTGTACCTATAATGAGGTCAGGACATTCGTCTGCGCAATACTGCTTAAGGTAAGGCAGAGCCTCTGCTGGATCAACAGGTATATCTGGTGCAACAATCTCATCTTCGGGCAACAGGTTGCGAAGGAGCTGCACCGTGCCACTGGCATGAGACGAACCAAATCCGTGAAAGTATATTATCTTCATAATGTATTGTGGTATTAGTAACTTGACATTACTCTTCAGGCTTTATCCGAACGCCCCCTTTGGGGGTTAGGGGGGCTTTTCCTGAGGAATATCTCGTGATCTATGATGCTTGGCAATTCGTCCTTGTAATGAGTAACCATGATCAGAGTCTTGTTGCGTCGTCTGCAGAATGTCTCTATCACGTCCTTGACAAGGCGTCGGTTGCGATTGTCAAGGCCATGTAGAGGTTCATCAAGTATCAGCAGCTGAGGGTCCTTGACAAAAGCACGAGCAAGAAGCACAAGTCGCTGCTCACCGCTCGAAAGCTTAAGGAATGTAGTGTCACGATACTTCCTTACTCCAAACACATCCATCCAAAATTCACAGACAGCATACTGCTCTGCCTTTGGCTTGAGATACAGTCCCACCGCATCGCTCATGCCAGATGCAACGATATTAATGCATGGTATGTCCTTCATATATGCTCGGTGCATCTCAGGCGAGATATAGCCGATATGCTTCTTGATGTCCCATATACTCTCGCCTGTGCCTCGCTTATAGTCAAAGAGTATGATATTGTTGGCGTATGCCTGAGGATTGTCTGCACACACGATACTAAGCAGAGTGCTTTTGCCTGCTCCATTCTCGCCGCTCAGCGCCCAGTGCTCGCCATTGAGTACGGTCATATTGAGGTGGTCGAGTATGGTACGCTCACCGTATCTGATGCATACGTCCTTGAAGTCTATGATATGCCGAGTGCCTGCAGGAGCATCTTCCGCATCGGCAGGATAAGGTATAGACAGTATCGCCTCCTCCATCTCTGGAGTAAGCACTCTCTGCGGTACAGGTGGCATTGATTCCTTATACTCGGCGAGTGTCATCTTCTGCCCCACCACCTTGTCAGCTACAGGCACCACATGGGTGACAAATGCCGGTATGTCATCTGTCTTGGACAGTACAAGTATCACCTGTATGTTGGTCTCTTGAGTCAATACTGTAAGGAAGTCTGTAAGCTGCTGACGTGCATTGACATCAAGTCCTATAAACGGATTATCCATCAACAGCACGCGAGGATTGGTAAGCAATGTCTTAGTGAGCTGAAACTTACGCAACTCTCCACTACTGAGCAGGATAATCCTCTTGTCAAGCAACTGGTCAAGATGAAACATCTCATACAGCCTTGTACGGAGCTTCTCCATCTCTTCATGCATCATCTCACGGTCCGCCTGCTCTTGAGCAAGGCGTGCCGCTTTCTCTTCCTCTGATTCGTCACGCACCAGAAACTTATCAAAGTTACTTGTCTTGACCAGTCCCTCATCTGCAATCCTGAATGCCTCATCGAGTAAGTCTGATACCATCGGAGTCTCCTCTATATCATGCTGATTCCATCTCTGCTGATAGTAATAGACACCGTCGGCAGTACCGTAAGAGTCACGGAAAGTCATGTACTTGATATTGTCGCTTACCCTCTTTGCCTTGCTTGGGGCACAGTCATACTTCACCTCATTCATAAGCAGAGGGTGAGCGCCAGTTATTATATCGACAAGCATACTTTTACCAGAGCCATTGTCGCCGACGATTGCTATGCATTCGCCTGCCAATGCCTCAAAGTCTACAGGAGCCGCCATCTTGTACAGAGGGTGACGAGCCACGCCATTCTTTATCTCTATTATTTTCTGCAAAGCCATATACTTTTAGTTTCGTCTTTAAGTGCAAAGATAGTCATTTTCATTTATAAGGTAAGAGCATCTGGCAGATTTATAGATGTCTATACATCATTTATCAATTAATTCCTTATCTTTGCACTTGAAATTGCAATATGTAAGATATGAGAATAGACATTATAACAGTTTTGCCAGAGTTATTTGGCGGTTTCTTCGACGAATCTGTTATCGGCAGAGCGCAGAAGAAAGGGCTTGCGGAGATACATATACACAATCTACGTGACTACACAAAGGACAAGCACAAACGAGTTGATGACTATCCTTTCGGAGGATTTGCAGGCATGGTCATGCAATGCCAGCCAATCGATGACTGCATATCTGCACTCAAGGCCGAACGTGACTATGACGAAGTGATATTCGTCACTCCTGACGGTCAGCAGTTTGACCAGCCTATGGCAAACGAGCTCTCGATGAAGGGCAACATTATCATACTCTGTGGTCACTACAAAGGCATTGACTACCGCATACGTGAACACCTCATCACCAAGGAGGTATCGCTTGGCGACTTTGTACTTACAGGAGGTGAACTCGCTGCTGCATGTATGGCTGATGCTATCGTAAGAGTCATACCAGGAGCTATCGGCGAC
>JAZLKQ010000208.1:0-4855 GCA_045597745.1 Bacteroidaceae bacterium
GCAAGAAGCATTGCAGATGCTATGATGAGGAGAATGTATTTGTTCATTGTTTGCTATTTATATATATAAGGTGTCGTCGTACTGCTGTCTGTAGCTACATTGTCGCATGAGCGCCTTATCTCTGTGAATATGGCAAATCCCGCATTGCCATATTTGTCATAATCCTTCATATACACACGTCTGTCATGTGCAAGCATGTCGCTGCAGAGCAGATACTGTAAGGCTACTTTGTTGTTGGGGTTGCTGTCAAGCAACTGAGTAAGTATCACGTAGCAGTCGTCACCGAGCCGTATGTTGTCATTAGTGTTGATGAACATGCGTTTGTGCTCTATCTCAGCCTTGACCTTGTCAGACTGCATACCAGGTGTATGGTCTATGGCCCATTGTCTGTGCACCATTGTCTTGCTGAGCAATCGCAGATATTTGCCTGCTGCCACATAGTCGCCATTGATGAGATTGGCTTCTGCAAGTCTCTTTATCTTGCGTACATTGCGGCCTTGAGGCGAGAATGTGTTTGCCAACAGCGCTGCTCGTTCTGTGTATGTCATGTCGCCAAGAGCATAGTACAGTTCGTCTATCATCTTGATGACTATGATACTGGTCTCTGGTCCTATCTTGTAGAATGTACCAAGATTAGGCTGCTTCATCTTGACAATCTCTGACGGAAGTTTGCCTTGCTGAGCGAGTACCAGACAATAGTAGAAGTTCATCTCGGGCAACATGTCACCCTTATGCTCCTCTGCCATGGCAATGACCTTGGAGTAGTTGCCAAAGTGGTATTCGTTTTCGAAAGCAAATATGTGTTCGAGGTCAAAGTTGGGTGCTTCGAGTTTGCCGATACCGGGATAAGTCATGGCAGCGTCTTTCTTTAGATATATCTTGTCGGCATTGAGAGGTATGAGCAATACCATAGTCAATGTCACGGCGCAAGCTCCGACAAGTCTGCCTCCAAGTTGCTTGCCTTCTGATATCAATGCCAGCAGAAGCATAGCCCATGCACCATATCCGAATGTCCAATATGCAAATACTGTAAATATAAGCAGTAGTATCACTGTCCATTGTCTGGTGTATCTGCTGATAAGTTCAAACAGGAGAAATATTGCCAAACCTCCAGCCAATGCCATAACAGATGACAGCCTGTAGCTCTCGCTGAAACTCATCACTGCCTCTACAGTCATCACCGCTATTGCTATAGCGTATGGTATATGGTACGCCTTGCCAAAGCAGCGC
This sequence comes from Bacteroidaceae bacterium, assembly GCA_045597745.1. Lineage (GTDB taxonomy): Bacteria > Bacteroidota > Bacteroidia > Bacteroidales > Bacteroidaceae > Minthosoma. The sequence continues at coordinate 1,231 of JAZLKQ010000208.1, forward strand.
TCGACAGATCGTCTTGTCAAGTCGCCAACAAGCAGCAGTGATACAGTCAGTATTGCAGGGCCGGCATACAGGTAGTAGTACAGTTGAGTGAGACCGTCGCCAATGAGACAGGCGCACCATGCAGGTTTGCCAAGATAGGAGAGCATGTACTCATTGTCTATAAGAAACAGCAGATTCTGCTCCTGATAAAAGAAGTGGTAATGATAATATACCTGGAAAAACACAAAGCAGCCAATGCCCCATAGCAATATGATAAGCGCTAATGGTAGCTTTGCCTTTATGTCGGAAAATGATTTCATTGTTGAAGAACTAAATGTTCAATTGCGATATGTACAATCTCTACTTCAGTTGTAGTCTTGCGGCTTCTATATATGTATCTATGTGCTTGATAATGTCGTCTTCACTCATAGATAAGTATATGTCAGGGTCAATGCCAAACTCCGTGTGCTTCATCTTGGCGTCGTAGAATACTACTGCAGAGTAGCGTACGCTCCAACCACAAGGTATCTCCTGAGTAAATGGCAGTCCGGATCCTCCGCCAGTATGGTCGCCCATGATGGTGACGAGCGGAAATTCTCTCATGCACTTTACGAAGTCGTTGGTGGCAGAGAAGCAATGGCGGTTGGTAAGTACTATGACAGGCTTCTGCCATCGTGGGCCGTCGTATGGTGTGATATGCTCCTCTTTAGGAGTAGAGAAGTCGTTGTGTCCCTTGCCGGTCTTGTGACTGATATATCCTGTCAAGACTTTCTCGTTGGTAAATCGTGCTGCAAGCCGATGTGCATTGGTAAGGTCGCCGCCGCCATTGTTGCGTACGTCGATGATGAGTCCGCTACACATTGACAGTTCGTCAAGCATGTCAGAGAGGTTGCCGTTGCCGATAGGATCGGAAAAACTTTCGTATCTGACATATCCGACATTATCGTCAAGTATCTTGTACTTGAGCCCCGATGCTATGTGATAGTCAGTACCGAGATAGTACTTTATGACAGACTCGTTGTAGTTGTCAGGATAATCTTCGTGAAAGCTCCAGTTGCGTCCCAGGTCCCATGCTGCGCTGAGGTTGACATGTCCGTCCTTGAGTTCTGCGAGCATTTCGGACAATACCTCAAACAGTTGCTTATTGTCCATGTCCTTGCTGATACGCTTCTTGTACTTGTCGTGTACAGCGTTCCAGTCGAGTCCTATCTCCTTGCCCTTGTAGTCGAAGAAGCAGTAGTGCTCGTCGATAAGTTGCCATAGTGCCTCAAAGTTGCCCATTCTTGTATTGTCGCTCGGCAGTTCTTCGTCGATACATGACACCATCATGATGGTGCAGATACATATTGTGATGATGGAGACAAATCTTTTCATAGACGATAAAACTTCTTGCTCCATCCTATCATGAAGTCAGTCGAATAGGAGTGGTAGCGTAGGTTGTTGAAAGTAGATTGGTTGAAGTCGAGCACACATCCCACACGTATGGTGTGCTGCTTGATAGGGATGTCGACAGATAGCGTATTGCGCATCGACGGCATGTTGCCGATGTATGCAAAGCAGACGTTATGGTCGTAGTCGCCGAGTGAGAATGTCTCGTAATATGACTGTCCATATTGCTGTGAGAATGCCATGCCGATGACAGGTATAGTGATCTGGTATCTGACAGGGAGAGTGTGCCTACCTATCCTGAGCGAGTACTTGAGCATAGCAGTGGCATTGATAGTGACGTCGGCCTTAGCCTGAGCGGGGTTGTTGCCGTTGCGGGTGTTGTATATGCCTCCGATATATCCAGAAGGCTGTAATCCTGCAGCCAGTCCCAGGTCTTTGACGTTCGAACGGAAATTGTATAGCCATCCTATGCTGTATCTTATGCCTCCGGCCCATTCGTTTGCAGTCTTAGCCCTGTTGTCAAGATAAGCCACGCTGCCGTCTACGAGTGTCTGCACAGCTACGTTGCCATGCATGAGTGTAGTCATGCGCATAGTCTCTCTCGTCACCCTCACCTCTGTACCTTTGTAGTTGTATGGTGACAGGTAGGTGTCGAGTACGTTGTTGGTACCGATGCCAAAGGTGGTGGCATGTTCGACAAACCTGTTGGCAGGTACCTTTGCTCTGTATCCCGCGTCCGTCATGTCTTTGTCGTCCATGCCTATTATGCCCGTCTCGTTGTCTGTCTGTGCTGATGCGCCGGCAGAGTACAGCAAGAGTGCAAGTGTTGCTAACAGATATTTCATGTCTTAAAATAGTTTGAGCTGACCTGTCAGTTCGTCTCTAATGTCTTCGTCGCTCTTGCCCTCGTCAGGGTCTACAACCTCCTGCATATCGCCAGAGTCGTCTGTGGCATTCTCGGGCTCTGGGTCAGGTTGCTTGATAGGTTCGAGTTCCTTGACTTCATTGAGCGAATATGTTGTAAGTCGCTTACCCTTCGCCTTGTAGCCCTTGACGGCGATAAACTCTTCGGCGTCAATGACGAACGGTCCTCTGAATGTGTCTGGCTCTGAGAAAGTGAGCTCTAATCGAGGGTAAGCAGTATCTGAGAGCAGTATGAGTTTGCTTGCAGGATTGTCGCCAATGAAGTTCTGCTTCTTGAGCGATGCGTCCATTTCAAATCTCTTGATGTATGGCATGTTCTGATTGTCAGCATCCCAGAGTACAGCAGTCCATACCTTGCCTGGCTTGTACTTCTCTATGCGCATGATATTCTGCTCATAGTGATTGTTGACATCAAAGTTGGTGAGATAATACTCTCCGTTGTCCAATACCACGAGTATCTGGTCATTGCTCTGAAACTCTCCGAGATACTGTCCGTGCTCGTCGTAGTTGATACGCTGCACGTCTGGGTCATACCACACTTTGCGTCCGCCGAGTGTGCTTGCACCGTGCGCCTTGAGCCCGATGCGGAATATGTCATTCTTGCTTAACAGATTGCCTCGTGATGCACGTCCCTTGATGGCGATCTCGCTAAAGTCTTTTTCAAATATGAGTCGCTTGAGCTTCTCCTGTGGTTTGAGAGTCACCTTGATGATCTCCGCCTCACCGTTGGCGTTGGCGGTGAAGTAAGTGATCCTCGACTTTGGCGTACCCATAGTGACGTCGTACTCTCTGTCTCTTGTCACCGATGGTACGTTAAATCGCTTGATGTAGCTTACTCCGGTCTCTCCGTCCTTGTAGCAGACGTTGTATATGGTACGAGTGTCATTCTTCTTGAATACCGCCACATGTATGATCTCGGTTTTGCGCTTGTCCTTCTTTGACCTCTCCGTCTCTCCGACAAAGACCTTCTCTGCCACCTTGACCACCTTGTACGTACCATCCTTGTAGAATATGATGACGTCGTCGATGTCCGAGCAGTTGCTTACGAACTCGTCCTTCTTGAGGCCTGTACCGATAAATCCCTCTGCGCGATTGATGTACAGCTTCTCGTTGGCCTCTGCCACAGTAGCAGCCTGTATGGTGTCGAAGTTGCGTACCTCTGTGAGTCGTGGATGCTCCTCACCGTACTTTGCCTTGAGATGGGCAAACCACTCCGCTGTCACCTCGATGAGGTTGGCGAGCTGTCGGTTGATGTCCGCTATCTCTTCCTTGGTACGTGCTATGTAGTCGTCAGCCTTGTCTTTGTTGGACTTGAGTATGCGCTGGATCTTGT
>JAZLKQ010000209.1:0-2026 GCA_045597745.1 Bacteroidaceae bacterium
CCTCACGCAGACGTACTCGCATCTTGATGTCGACATTATGCAGATGGGTACGCAGATATTTCTCTATGTCATGCCGATAGTTCATAAACTGCTTTTCAACCATCTGATTGTCTGCTATCACCTCAAAGTCGGTATCATTGAGCATCTCTGGTTCGAGCGTGTCGATACGTGCCTTCATCGCCTTGTCGTCCTGACTTAGCGAACCTGCAAATTCTCGAAGCGACACGATAAGGTCATATACTGCAAATGCCTTTCTCTCGTCAGTTACCGTCGACACAGTACCGGCATCAGCCACAGACACACCTCCCTCGCTCTCAGCTCTTTCCGCTACCTTCGTATGAGCAGACTGCACATTGGTGCTATGCGCCATCATATCCTTCAACGAGATAGATACTGGAGATTTGGTTGTCGCACCATGAGCAGGTGCAGGTGGTACACTGATATTATGAGACGGTACACTATTGCCTGCTGGCACCACAGTGCCGATCGTTTGCGGTGCAGATGGCACAGGCTGACCACTACCCCGCTGAGGAGTCTCTACTGGCTGCCTGTTAGCAGTCGCAGCACCGCTCCTCTGATTGTCAAATACTTTATTTATAACCTTCTTAGGGCGACGCCCCGAATAGGCGTCAGGGTCTTGTGCTATCTGTGCAACCTCTATGAGTGTAATCTCAACGAGCAGACGTTTGTTCTGACTTGCACGATAGCTGAGGTCGCAATCAGTACACTTACGTATAGCAGCATACAGCCATTTAGGATTGCATCTCTGGCTCTGGTCTATATATCTCTGCTTGACATCATCGCTTACCTCCATCAGCTTTACTGTCTGTACATCACGACTGATAAGCAGGTTGCGGAAGTGCGAATTGAGTCCGTTGATAAAGTGATTGCCTTCGAATCCATGACTCAAGATGTCATTGAACGTCATGATAATCTGAGGAATATCATTGCCCATGAAGTAGTCCACCAAACGGAAGTAATAGTCATAGTCGAGCACATTAAGGTCGGCTATCGTCTGCTGGTAAGTGATATTGCCCTGGCAAAATGAAGCTACCTGGTCAAATATCGACAATGCGTCACGCATTCCTCCATCAGCTTTCTGCGCTATGACATTGAGTGCTGCAGGCTCTGCCGTGATACCTTCCTGTGATGCTACACTCTGCAGATGACCGACGATATCCTGCACCGACATACGATTGAAGTCGTATATCTGACAACGGCTCAATATAGTGGCAAGCAACTTATGCTTCTCGGTTGTGGCAAGTATGAAGATGACGTATGAAGGTGGCTCTTCCAATGTCTTGAGAAATGCGTTAAACGCTGCCTGAGACAACATGTGCACCTCATCGATAATAAATACCTTATACTTACCAACCTGAGGTGGAACCATCACTTGCTCCATGAGTTGCTTAATGTCATCTACGCCGTTGTTGCTGGCAGCGTCAAGCTCATGTATATTGTACGAACGGCCTTCGTTGAACGCCCTGCAACTCTCACACTCATTACAGGCTTCTCCTGCCGCATTGGGGTGTAGACAGTTGATAGTCTTAGCGAATATACGTGCACAAGTCGTCTTACCTACTCCACGCGGACCACAGAAGAGATAGGCATGAGCAAGTCGTCCAGACGCAATGGAGTTTTTGAGAGTAGTAGTCAATGATGACTGACCTACTACCGTATCAAACGTTACGGGACGGTACTTACGTGCAGATACTATATAGTTTTCCATTAATCGTTTTGTTAGAAATCAAACCTTACTGCAAAGATATGACTCTTTTAATTAAGTTCAAAGAAGTGCGAGTAAAAACAACAAAATACACCTTATAATATAGTATTAATACACATCCAAAAAGAATATTGATGCTGCCGCATTGCGGTCAACACCACGTGCATTGCCAATGTTCCTGCCGTTGGCATCGCGTATAGTACCATCACTCTCTATCTTGCCGATACGGGAGTTGTTGGCGTCACGTACTGTACCATCGCTCTCTATCTTGCCGATACGGGAGTTGTTGGCATTGCGTAT
>JAZLKQ010000210.1:0-17155 GCA_045597745.1 Bacteroidaceae bacterium
AGGTACATGCAATCCACATGAATGTAACATCGACAGATGTTGAGTCCGTAACATTTGCAGATACGGCTACCATCGTTAGTGTTTGTGTCAGGGTAAAGGAGTCGGAGACTGTAGACATATATGAGGGCAGTTATCTGTCAGACGAGAATGACAACAGATACTGTCTGACAAGAGTGAATGAGATGGACAGCCAGACAGCGCAGGTATTGCTGGAGGATGGTAAAGTTAAACTCGATCTGGTATACCAACCAGTGAAAGGCAAGGCTGAATACCTCGATATCATGGATATGTACTATGTGTGCGATGGCAGTGTCATAGGCATTCATTCTGCCATCAAGGACAAGTGCGGTAGCAGATGGAGCGCATCATTGCCAGATATGAAGCATGAAGACATAAAGTTGGCAACTCCTACAGCTATCTCTGGAGTGATAAGGGGATATTCGCCTTCTTTAGGTTTTGGTACTCTATACATATATGATGACTATACTGGTGCATCTCAATATGCACATGTCAACAAGGACGGGTCTTTCGCCTTCAACATCACAAACAAGATACCTGCTTGGGGATACATATACGCCAATACTGCTAAAGGCAAGATAAGTATACCATATATTGCAGACAAGGACGGCAAGGTCTATATGGATATAAGTGACATGGCTACAGGCAACATGAGAGTAAGGTATATGTCTGGCGACAATCTGTCTCCAATGCCATATAGCCATCTGCTCAGTGCGGATATACATCCTACATGGTGGACTCCATATACATATCTCAAGACAAGGACACGTGCAAGCTACAAGTCTATGGTCAAAGCTAAGATGGAAAGTGAACTGTGTGCAAACAGCTATCTTGCAGACAAATATTCTCTCTCGGCTGACGAACTGTATATGCTCAACTTACGTACTATGCAGCAGTTTGACTTATGCAGTGTATACTATCGCAACATCACGGGCTTGCCATTAGGAGACAATGATGCTGATGCGCTGCTGGCTAATCCTAACGAGAAGTATATACTTGGATATAATCGCCTGCTTGCAGCTGTGCATGGCAATGAGGCTGTAGAACATGTGGACAGCATAAAAGCAGATGCGCCAACTCCTGTGCTTGACGCTCTTGTAAAGTCATACGCAGGGAAATATGTACAGATAGTATTTGTCAATACAAGTCGCAAATCGTTGGAAAGGCTGTCACGACTACGAGGTCTATACGAAGACATGCAAGCAGATGACAAGGTGAAGATACTGTTTGTTGGATGTATCGACCTTCCAAACAATGACAGGCTCGTGGAGAAGTTCTCCTTGTATATCAAGGATGTATCTCTTATCAATCTCTCAGCTGACGAGTATTATCGCCTCAACGAGGAGATCGGAAACTATACTCTGGCAGGCACGACAAGAACCATAGGCACTGATGGCAAGCCTCTGCCTAAGTCATGGAATATATATGATGAGACATCATTTCGTCGTGATATGAAGGAGGTAAGATAAGTTTACTTATTATTCCTGATGAACTCACTTTTTCAAAAGCATCAAGTGAGTTCGTCAGGAATACTCCTAATGTAAATGCGAAAAATACACACGTATTTTTTTAGTTCTTAAGATTTGCTTACCTTTACGGCGAAATGCAGTTGCCTAATATGAACGGTAGTACTAAGGAACCATTACAAAACACCTATCGATGATAGATAAAATATAAATATCCAATTTATAAAATACATTAACAACTTATGAGAACATTATTTTTGTTACCTTTTTTACTCACAGTTTTAATGATAGATTGTGAGGATTTTGATTACATTGAACATCCATGCGGTCTGAACTTTATCAACTACACGGATGATGAGTACCTGATAGTATTGTCGTACACTACTACTGATGGTAAGGTGGTGGACATGCCTACTCTTAGTACTCTGCCTTGCCATGAATATAAGACGTTTGAGTATTATGGCATTGATACTAAGACTTGGGAAGAAGCATTTTCGGAATACAATCTGGAGACCATAACATTTGGCATCGTGGAGAACGAGGCTAAATGGACAGAGTGGAAAGCGAGTCATGATGATGGACTGTTGCTATATAAGCGCTAGTTGGCTCTGAGCGACATAAGGGGTACGGATTGTAAAGTGAAGATATATAGTTTGGACAATATAGTATTGAAGTGATATGAAACGCATGATAATGATGACCCTGCTGATGGCAGTGATTATGCCGTCTGTGCTATCTGCACAGGACGTGGTGGTTACTGCTGAAGACTGGAAGGACAAGAGATGGGAGATTAGCGCTGGTGTAGGATTTGTAACCATGAGTGAGATAGAGTATGATAAGGACTTGATGAGGAGGTACCCATTTGAAGAGATGCGTTCTGGCGTTCCAAAGTCAACGTCATACTACATAGGTGCGTCGTACTTTGTAAGTAGACGTCTGGCTGTGGGTGGTATGCTGGCTTATAGCACATCAGAGTACTGGGAGTCAGGAAGTGATGGTTGGGAGAAGGACTTTGCTAACTATTACTATAGTGACAAGCGCAAGTACTTCATCGTCATGCCTACAGCCAAGTACTACTGGTCGCGTAGACAGCACTGGTCATGGTATGCGAATGTTGGAGTAGGTCTGCATCTGCTCAACAAGGACAAGACTGTAGTTGGCACTCCTGCTATGAATCAGAGTGGCAAGCGTAACTTCCTACATGCCTCATGGCAGGTATCTCCTATTGCAGTGGAGTATGCTCCTGAGTCTCGGTTCGTCATATTTGCCGAGATGGGCGTGGGGACTATAGGCGACTTCACGATAGGAGGGCGTGTGAGGTTCTGAAAGTTGTATGATGACAAGGAAAGCCTATTAATAAGAACACGTCTTAATATCTTTTTTACTGAAAGAAATTGTTCGGAAACTATTAGAAGTCATTCATTTGAGGTCGTTTTAAGCTCGTTTGAAAATAAAATGTCCTTGATGTCCTAAGACGGAGGATAAAGATAATGCATAATTAAATTCTGAATAATTCCTGTATAAAGTATACCATTTGTTATGCTAGAAGCATATTGCTTATGGCAGATTTGTGGTAGTCTAATTGTTAGATCTGACGGTTTGCGCCGTGCGATATGTCTCATACGATGACATTCGCACGGCGTAAGTTGTATCGTGCGAGTACGAGGAGGATACAGCGTCTATATGCTTTCGCGTAACCTTAATAAATGATAAATAGACAGAATTATTTTTTTGTTCATCTTATTTGGCTTACTTTTGCATTATGAAACGTGAAGACTTTGAAATAATGGCACCGGTCGGTTCGCGTGAGTCGCTTGCAGCGGCTATCAATGCGGGAGCCAATTCGGTGTACTTTGGTATTGGCAAGCTCAACATGAGGTCACACTCTGCCAATGCCTTTACTATAGATGATCTAAAGGAAATAGCTCAGATATGTCACGAGCATGGTCTCAAGTCATATCTTACAGTCAACACTATAATATATGGTGAGGACATAGATACTATGCACGAGATAATAGATGCCGCCAAGGAGGCAAGCATATCGGCAGTCATAGCCAGCGATGTGGCTGTGATGAGCTATTGCATGTCGGTAGGGCAGGAGGTACATCTGTCTACACAGTTGAATATAAGCAATGTGGAGGCATTGAAGTTTTATGCACAGTTTGCTGACGTGGTTGTGCTTGCCAGAGAACTCAATATGTGGCAGGTACGAGACATATACCAGCAGATAGTGGAGCAGGATATACGTGGTCCGCATGGTGAACTGATAAGGATAGAGATGTTCTGTCATGGTGCCCTGTGTATGGCTATCAGTGGCAAGTGCTACCTGAGTCTGCAGAATGCTGGTCGTAGTGCCAACCGTGGAGAGTGTGTGCAGATATGTCGCCGTGGATATGAGGCTACAGACCTGGAGACAGGTACTAAGCTCAATATTGACAACAAGTATATCATGTCGCCAAAGGACCTGAAGACAATAGACTTTATCGACGTGATGATGAATGCTGGTGTACGAGTCCTGAAGATAGAGGGCAGAGCACGTGGACCTGAATACGTGCATACGGTAGTGAGTTGTTACAACGAAGCTATCAACTCTGTGCTTGATGGCACATTGACAGATGAGAAGAAGGCAGACTGGAATGAACGCCTTTCTACTGTATTCAATCGTGGATTCTGGGATGGATATTATCAGGGGCAGAAGATAGGCGAGTGGTGTGAGGTATATGGATCGAAGGCTACTGAGAAGAAGGTATATGTGGGTAAGTGCGTGAAATACTTCTCGAAGATAGGTGTGGCAGAGTTTCTCGTAGAGAATATCGACCTGCATGTGGGTGACAAGATGCTGGTGACAGGAGTCACGACAGGTGCGCTTATCGAGAAGTGTGATGAGATAAGGTTTGACCTCGAGCCAGTAGAGTGCGCTACCCGTGGACAGCATATCTCAATCAAGGTCAGCGAGAGGGTCAGGCCTAATGACAAGTTGTATGTCTTGCAGAAAGCAGACAGGCTGACACAGGAATATGTCTTTACTGAAAGTCAATTATAAATTGTAAGTTGGTTAACCTTTGGCTCGGCGAAGTCAATACATACCATTTGGTTTATTATCTCCAATCTTTCTTTATAAACAACGCTAATGAAACGTCTTTGTACAATACTGGCTATGCTGATGTTGCTCTGTATGGGAGCCAATGCCCAGCAGAGTGAAGGAGAGCTTATAGATGTATTGCGATATCTAAAGCATACGATGCTTTTCTCAGAGAGCTATCCTCAGGAGAAGGTGTACTTGCACTTTGACAATACAGGATACTTCAAGGGAGAGACGATATGGTTTAAGGGATATGTGGTCAAGGCAGATACAGGCAAGCCGACAGATCTGAGTCGTGTGCTCTATGTGGAGCTTGTAGCTCCTACTGGCGATGTGATAGAGACACGCAAGCTGCCGATAGAACATGGTGAAGCGTATGGAGATATCAAGCTTGACAGTGTATATACCACAGGATTTTATGAAGTAAGGGCATATACACGCTATATGACCAACTGGGGCAATGCAGGTATATTTTCGAGAGTATTTCCTGTGTTTAATCAGCCAAAGACTGAAGGCGACTATTCCAAGATGCTCATTGACGAATATGGTTATCGCAACCGATTGCCAGATATACGTGTGGCAGATGTTGACTCTACCAAGATTAGCGACAATAGGATGGCAGTCAATTTCTATCCAGAGGGAGGTGACCTTGTCAAGGGACTTAATAGCCGAGTGGCATTTGTAGTCTCGGACAATAGCGGCGGTACCCTGTCGACCGGTGGCCTATTGCTTGATGCCAATAAGCAGATGATAAGTGCTGTGGCGACATCTAAGGACGGCAGAGGCATATTTGAGATCACACCAGATGGACAGCAGTATTACCTTAGAGTATCAGATGCAAAGGGAAGACAGCACGATTTCCCTCTACCTGCAGCTAAGGACGATGGCATTGTCATCAATGTCAATACGTTACCTGAAGACCTGTACGTCAAGATTGCTGTATCACCATCGTACGAAGGACGTATAGTGGGATATGCACTTATGCACAATGGACGTGTAGTCAAGGCTGATACGATAATAGCAGAACCACTGCAGGCTATTGAGTTTGACAGGAGAATACTGCCAGCAGGAGTCAATCAGTTGACATTCTTCACGTCAGAAGGACGTATACAGGCAGACAGGCTATTCTTTATATGTCCGCAAGCGTATGCTACAGACAGCATAAGTGTGACTTCGACAAACGCCTTTCCAAAACCATGCGGAAAGGTAAATCTCAATATCAAGGCAATGCCCAACTCATCCATCTCTCTATCTGTGATGGATGCCGCAACCATGACCAACGGTCGAGAGGGCAATGCCCTGACCTGGATGCTGCTTTCGTCCGAGGTTAAGGGTTATATATCAGATCCAGACTATTACTTTGAGTCAGACGATAGGGAGCATCGTCAGGCGGCAGACCTGCTGATGATGGTGCAGGGCTGGAGACGCTATGACTGGAAGGTGATGAGTGGTATAGACAAGGGAGCTATGCAACACTTTGTCCAGCCTATCGAAGACAAGCTCTATGTGTATGGCAGGCTCAAGCCTAAGAGGAAGAAGCATCCGGTGGCTGGAGTGCAGATGGATATATACCTGTACAATACGAAAGGCAACAGTCTGCATGGCGAGACGGTGACAGATAGTTTGGGCAACTATGCATTTGCTCTGCCAGACATCAATGGCGACTGGAGCATGGCGATCAAGACCCGCAAGGAGGACAAGGATGTCAACTATATTGTATGTATTGACCGACACTTCTCACCAGACCCTCGTGTGATAATGCCTATAGAGACTCAGACCGTTGAACAGCTGAAGGGCAATCTGTTTGTAGGTGATGCAAGCAAGAAGGCTGCCGAAGAAGCCAACGTGTATGTGCCGATACAGAAGCGTGACCATGTGCTCCCTACCGTGGTAGTCAAGGCCAAGCGACGCATATACGACAATGCACGTGCATCTTGGGAGACAGAGCGCAATGGTCAGATGTGGGCGTCATTGCATTACAATCCAGTCAAGGATGCAGACAAGTACATAGACCAGGGTATGCCAATACCTACAGTGTATGAATGGCTGGGAGACCGCAATCCTTTGTTTGGGGCAAGTGGAAGAGAGGTTCCAAAAGTTCATTCTTCGGCTGAGACTACTATCAAGCAGAAGCTCGAGGCTGACTCCAAGGCAGACCTTGGTCATGCCGTCAATGGTGAGATGAATGGTACGAGCAGTGACGAACTGGCAGCCGTCTCCCGATTGGCTTCAGATAGTTACGATATATATGAGGATGGCTTGTCATATCATGGTCGTCCTATAGTGTGGATACTCAACAACAGCTTCAAGCAGATTACAAATTTGTCAACTGATATAGGCAATGACGACATGTTTTCTATTTCACGAATGAGTTCAGAAGAAATGCCAATCTTCATGGATGAGCTGAAGAGTGCATGGATATCAGAAAATCCGCTTGCGTGGAAGAACTATCTGCAGTCAAGCAAACTCTCGGCATACAATCCGTTGACAGTATTTCTGTATACATTCCATACATTTCCACCAAAGGTCAAGGGGCTACGCAACACATACTTCAGTGGATACAACGAACCAAGCACCTTTGAGATGGATGACTATACGGCGTTACCTCCGATGGAAGACTTCCGACGCACCATATATTGGAATCCAAATGTCAAGACAGATGCCCAGGGCAATGCCAGGGTAGAGTTCTTCAACAACTCCACTTGCCATGAGATGCATGTGTCGGCAGAGGGATTTACGAGCGAAGGCAAGTTTTTGGTCAACGAGTAATGTATAATGCATAATTGGCTTCGCCGAGCTAAAGGTTGGCTAACTTATAACTTATAATCAAAAATTAATAAAACACATGCATTACTTAGATAAGTTCAGATATTGTCCGGCATGTGGCTCAGAGCATTTTGAGGTCAACGACTTCAAGTCAAAGCGATGTGCCGACTGTGGATTCACATATTACTTCAATGCGGCATCAGCATGTGTGGCGATCATAGAGAATGAGCGTGGAGAGTATCTCCTCTGCCGCAGAGCCTGCCAGCCAGCCGAGGGCACACTTGACCTTATCGGTGGATTTGCCGATGCAGGAGAGAGCAACGAACAGTCGATGATACGTGAGATCAAGGAAGAGACAGGACTTGAAGTCAAGGCAGACAGGCTGCACTATCTGTTTAGCCTGCCCAATACATATATGTATTCAGGCATGTTGATACATACGTGCGACAGCTTCTATCATGTCCGTGTATCGTCAGATAGCGACGTGACTGCCCATGATGACGTGTCAGAATGTATGTGGATGTCAGTCGACACAATCCATGTCGACGACATAGGTCTGGACTCAGTACGTGAAGGAATGAGAAGATATATAAATACAATAAGATATAAATGAACAAGAGACAATTATTGACCATCATGATGATGGGTGCTATGCCACTTGCAGCACTTGCCCAGCGTCATGTACCAGAGAGCGCTATGACTTTGCCTTTCGAAGAGGGACGCCGACTGTGTACCGAGGGACACTACTATGCGGCGAGCCGTTCGCTTACAAAGTATATAGATTCGGAAGACAAGACTCATGCTTCAGAGGCAGAAGCCCTGCGTCTGGTATGCGACTATTACCTCAATACTCCGGGTACATCAGCAGCTATCGAGGAGTGGACATCGAGCCATCCCGCATCGCCAGACGTGGAGAGACTGCAGTTGCTCCATGCCAATATGTTGGTGAGAGAGGGAAAGTACGATGAGGCTCTTGCCATATACGGTTCGTGCGAGGGCGACAACCTCAGCCAGTCAGAGGCGGATGAAGTGCATCTATACGAAGCTATAGCCTATATACATACTAACCAGTTGGGATATGCAAAGAATCTGTTGGCTCAACTCAGCGACTCCAAGACACACAAGATAGATGTGCTGTACTATACAGCATACGTCCATTATGCAGAGGGAGACTATACGTCGGCACTTCCAGACTTTGAAGCCGTAAGTCATACGTCAGACTATCGTGCAAAGGCACCTGTATATCTTGCAGACTGCTATATGCAGACGGGCAATACACAGAAGGCGTACCAGCTCATACAGGACTACACGACCAGATACCCAGATTCGGAACTTACACTTGAGGCATCACGTATCAAGGGCGAGCTGCTTTACCTCCAGGGCAAGTACCCAGAGGCACAGGCTCTGCTCAGTCAGTATGCTCGAGGCGTAGAAAGTCCAAAACGTACTGCACTCTACCGACTCGGCATGAGCTACTACAATATGCGTCAGTACGAACAGGCGGCGGCTTCACTCAGCGAGAGTGCATCCTCAGCCAGAGACGAGATGGCGCAGAATGCATGGCTACATTCTGGTATCAGTTATATCAGCCAGGGCAAGACAGGACAGGCACGTATAGCATTCCAGCAGGCATCGGAGATGGGATTTAGCAAGCAGGTACAGGAAGAGGCACTATACAACTATGCCCTTACCCTGCATCAGGGAGCGCAGAGCGGATTTGGCGAGTCAGTTGGAGTCTTCGAACGCTTCCTCAACGCTTTCCCTGACTCGAGATATAGCAACTCGGTAGGTCAGCATCTGACCGAAGTGTATTTCACTACGAAGAATTATCCTGCCGCCCTTGCCTCAATCAACAAGATTAAGTCGCCAGGCTCCGAGATACTTGCAGCCAAGCAGAAGGTACTGTACAATCTCGGCGTACAGGAGTTTACCTCATCCCGATTCTCCGCTGCCGAGAGCTACATGACACAGTCCATACAGCTTGGCAAGTATGATGCACAGACATTGGCAGACGCATACTATTGGAGAGGCGAATCACGCTATCGTCAGGCCAACTACTCAGCTGCTATAAGCGACCTTCAGCAGCATATCAGCACCACAACAGGCAAGGGCAAGAACAAGGCGTTGGCATTGTATAGCCTTGGATATGCACAGTTTAAGCAGAAGCATTATACAGCCGCCCGTCCACATTTCGAGGCGTTTCTTGCAGAGGCGGCAAAGCCAGCATTAAGTTCACAGATAAGCAGCGCCATGCGGGCAGATGTCAGCAATCGTTTGGCAGACTGTCTCTTTACCGCAAAACAATACGATCAGGCATACCAGTCATACCAGCAGGCACTTGCCACCGATGCGTCGGGCGCCGACTACTCACTCTATCAGCAGGCGCTCATCAGCGGACTCAAGGGCGACTATACCAAGAAGGTACAGCTGCTCTCGCAGATCAATACCCAGTACAAGGACTCCCAGTATGGAGCCGATGCACTCTACGAGCAGGGTAGGGCGTACGTGCAGACAGGAGCCAGACAGCAGGCGATGGACACGTTTGCAAGCCTTATAGAGCGTTATCCGCAGAGCGCCAATGCACGTCGTGCATGCAATGAGATAGGTATGATATACTATGAGTCAGGACAGGTCGAGGCATCTGTCAATGCATACCGACAGGTACTGGAACGCTATCCTAATACAGCAGAGGCGGAGACCGCACTTGCCAATCTCAAGGACATATATACGAGTCAAGGTAAGATCAACGAATATGCGGCTCTTGCTGACAAGGCAGGCAAACGTCTGTCCAATGCCGAACTCGACCAGATGGTGTCAGCTGCTGCCAACCGTGCAATGGCCAATGGCGAGTATGCTCAGGCATTGGCACACTATCGTCAGCTGGCGGAGCAGACACAGTCAGAAGATATGCGACTTGAGGCGATGACAGGTCAGTTGCGTAGTGCATACGCCAACAAGGACTATGCATCTACCATAGATGTAGCTACACGCATGATGCAGGATCTCAAGGTGTCGCCGGACGTAAAGGCAGAGGCGCAGTTGCTCAGAGCAGAGAGTTACCTGCAGACCAACCGACCAGTAGAGGCTGTGGCTGACCTCAAGACCCTCAGTTCAGATACACGTACCGTATATGGAGCGCAGGCGACGATACGCCTTGCACAGTATGCATACGATACCAAGCAGTACCAGTCAGCAGAGACAGTACTGCTCACCTTCATAGACTCAGGCACTACCCATGCCTATTGGCTTGCCAGAGGTTTTGTGCTGCTCTCAGATGTCTATATGGCTACAGACCGTAAGGTAGAGGCACGTCAGTATCTGCTTTCGCTCAAGAGCAACTATACGGAGAATGAAGAAATCAACAAAATGGTAGAAGAAAGACTGAAATGAACAATCACATACTTATACTATTCGCCACATTCAGTGCCTTGTCACTTCCAGCTGTGGCACAGATGGACAACGTAGTCGAGGTCGAGGCAGGATATACTCCTACTGTCAAGGACGCCAACAAGATCAATGTACTTCCTGACATCCAGTCCACATCAGCCCGTCACTATGACGTGCAGTATTCACTCACGTCAGTACCGACAGGCAGCACCATATTTCAGCCCATGTATGCGGCGCAGAGCGATGCCACGCTCAAGGGTGCGCCCAAAGGATTTGCCACCATCGCGGGAGGCAATGACGGTGGTGCGCTCGGACGTGTGGCATACGGATATGACTTTACTGCTGACGACCGTATTGATCTCGACGTGAGCTTACGAGGAGTCAATGGCAAGGTGCCATACGTCTATGACAAGTCTTCCAAGTGGCAGAGCCGCATGTATACTACGTCGGCAGACGTTGACTACACACACCGACTTGTAGGCAATACCTCACTGACCATAGATGGCAAGTGGGAGAGTCAGGTATTCAACTATCAGCCCATGCCGATGTCGTCTGCACCGTACACTACGGACAAGCAGCACAATACCATCGGCGACGTACATATCATGCTCTCTCCATACGTCATGGGCAAGTTTTCGGTCGGTGCACATGCCGACTACAGATACTTCGGGCAGAAGTACGTGACCACCCTTGCCGACGCCCTCAGCGAGCATCACGTGTGCGTAGGTACAGAGTTGGGGTATGCACTCGACTCGCACAGCAGTATCGACCTCGATGCGGACTTCCATACATTGTCGTACTCGATAGACGGACTCAAGGGCGAGACATCGCTCCATGTAGTGCCGCACTACAACTACCGCAACGAGGCATTTGACGTCAAGGCGGGACTCTTCGTCGAGACTACTGGCAAGATAGCCCCAGATGTACATGTCACCTACCACGTCAGCCCACAGGCGGACATCTTCGTTGAGGCATCGGGAGGTGAGGTACACAACACGCTTAGCCATCTCTCCCTCATGACTCCATACTGGGCACTTGGCACAGGCACAGACAAGATAGAGAGCCAGTTTGACATACTCCGTGCCAAGGCGGGACTACGTATCACACCTATGGCAGGACTATCCGCTACGCTCTATGCAGGATATGACATCTCAGAGCATCGTGCCGAACTCATCGAACCTCTGACGTCCTTCTCCCTCGCTTATCCACAGGTAGTATTTGCCGACGGCAAACGTCTGTATGGCAATCTCGACGTGCGATATGACTATAAGGACATCTTCGGACTCGACTTGCACAACCAGTTCAACTCATGGACATCAGACGACCACTCCATCACCGGACGACATCTGCTCTGGCGTCCAGTCATCGATCTCGACTGGTCAGCCAACTTGCAGATTATCGACGGACTGAGAGCGGGTGTAGATGCACGCTTCCAGACATTCAAGGGAGACAAGCACAGATACGAACGACCAAATACTCTCGCACTCGGTGCATCACTCTCATACACCCTCACCAATATGCCACTTAGCATATATCTCCGTGGCGACAATCTCATAGGCAAGAAGTACGATCAGTACTATATGTATCGTGCACAGGGCGCACACGCCCTGCTCGGAGTTGCATACACATTCTGACAATGAATCAAAGCATTGACATAAGACATATATTTGTCTGCTGTCTGTTGGCGGTGATGTGTACCACAGCACGTGGACAGATGGTCATCAACGAGCTGATGCAGTCCAACGTAGACTGCCTGATGGACGAGCTCAACCAGTTTCCGGACTCATGGGTAGAACTGTACAATCCCGACGCAACGGCTGCAACGCTCTCCCAGTACAAGATTGGCCTTACGGACAATCCCGATGATGCATGGTCTCTCCCCTCTGAGACTGTTGCGTCAAGAAGGCATGTGGTGATATACTGTGACAAGGAGGCGAAGGGTAGGCATACTGACTTCCGCCTGGACCATGGCAAGGGAGGTGCGGTGTATCTATTTAAGGATAATGCTGTAGTCGACTGCATTACCGATATTCCAAAGCAACCATCACCCAACGTGTCACTTGGACGCAAGGGAGACGGCAACAGCGAGTGGGGGTATCTATACTACTCATCTCCAGGGTCGGGCAACGCCCCTATACTTACGACAGGGGTGCTTGGCAGTCCGATATTCAGTCATGAAGGAGGCGTGAGGACATCAGGCAATATATCTCTCACTATATCCATCCCAGAGGATTCGCCAGAGGGAACGGAGATAAGGTATACCATTAATGGTAGCGAACCTACTCTTAGCAGTACCTTGTACAAGAACCCAATCATCATCTCTGGCAATAGCATCATACGTGCACGCCTCTTCTGCAGTGGCTACACGTCACCACGCTCAGTCACACACTCATACATTACCCATCCACGTGCGGTCACTCTGCCGGTAGTGTCTATATGTACTGACAACAAGTATCTGTACGATAGTAAGATTGGTATATATGTAGACGGGACGTATAGTAGCAGTAGGAAGAACTACGAATATGACTGGCGACGTCCTGTCAATATCGAACTCTTTGAGTCAGAAGGCACGCCAAGCGTCATCAATCAGCTCTGCGAGGCACGAGTGCAGGGCGGAGCCTCGCGAGGCAGTATGCTCAAGTCCCTTGCAGTGTATGCCAACAAGCGATTTGGCGAGAAGCGGTTTGACTACGAGTTCTTTCCTGACCAGCGACCAGACATGACAGACTACAAGTCCATCATATTGCGCAATGCCGGCAATGACTTCGACTATCTATATATGCGCGATGCAGTCATACAGTGCACTATGGCGTCCAACTGCGACCTCGACTGGCAGGCGTGGCGACCTGCCATAGTGTATATCAACGGTGTATACAAGGGTATGCTAAATATACGCGAACGAAGCAATGCTGACAATATATTTACCAACTACGAGCATCTCGAGGATATAGACCTCATAGAGAACTGGACCGAACTCAAAGACGGAGACTGGACACACTACAACGCCTTTAAGACATTCTATACAGAGCACGGACATACGATGGCGGAGTATGAGCAGTGGATGGACTGTGAGGAGTATATCAACCTCATGGTCATGAATCTCTTCTACAACAATCAGGACTTCCCGGGCAATAACTTCGTGATGTGGCGTCCACGTACAGAGGACGGCAGATGGAGATTTATAGCCAAAGATACCGACTTCGGACTGGGACTATATGGATCGTCAGCATCATACAACTCCATCGCATGGATATACAATCCGTCGTACGACAGCGACCGTTCGTGGGCCAATCAGTACGACCACACACGCCTCTTCCGCCGACTTATGGACGATGCCGACTTCAGCAGAGAGTTTATAGATCACGCAGCCGTATATATGGGCGACTTTATGAATATATCTGGCACTCGCAAGTACTGGGATCCTATGTACGACTTGATTAAGGACGAATATCCGCATCATCGCAAACTCATCAACCAGTGGTGGCCTAACTACAGCAGCGAACTGTCTACTGCACGCAACTGGCTCTCGTCACGCACAGAGCAGTTTTATAAGCATCTTGCAGACTACTATAAGCTCGGTACGCCTCTGAGAATGGTAGTCAATCAGACATCATCCGCCAGCGACCTGGAGGAAGTCCAGTTTGTATTCAACGGAGTACGCCTTACAAACGGCAAGTTCGACGGCAAGTTCTTTGCCGGTCGCCACATAGATATCCAGAGCGTACCAACAGGTGGCAGACAGGTAGAGGGGTGGAAACTCAAGATAACCAATGGCACGGGCACCAATATCATACAGATTGATGGGCCATTGCTCTCGTACACTATGCCACAGTCAGGCACACTCAGCATAGAGGCACAGTATGCAGACCGCACAGACGACATCGACCAGATAGCCACTGCTCGCACGTGGACATATCACAAGTATACAGACCATATCGTGCTTAGTGGTGTGACAGCAGGTACACCAGTCACAGCATATACTGTAGGTGGTGCGAAGATATATCAGCAGGTGGCAGGTATGGGCGACATCAGCATACCGGTACCACAAGGTACGCATGTCATACTGCGTGTGGGCGGTGAGTCGGTTAAGTTGTAGTGTATGGCACTATACGATTGGCGGTATATTAGTATGCACTTGTGACATACGTATGTTGAAGCTTAATCATACGTATGTTGAAGCGTTGTCAAACGTATGTCGGAGCTTAATCGACCGTATGTTGAAGCGTTGTCGACCGTATGATATAGGGTGTTAGTCGTAAATGATGTATGATATTCCTAAAAATTCATGTCGTTATATTTGCGTTGACATGATAATATATCTATATTTGCCCGGACATTTACGAACATTTAAAAAATCTGTGTGTAATTTATGAAAAAGACATTGTTGACACTTGCAGTAGCGATGATATCGCTATTTGCTTCTGCTCAGAGCGAAACTACCATGTTGGACATACTTGAGACTGGTCAGACACTATGTAAGTATCTTGAGAATGACAAGGACAAGGAGATCGTGCATATAGAGTACGATATAATACGCACGACCAAGTCTATGACTCGTGTGCTGACTTCTGACTATACATATAGCATTGTGGTGTTTGGCGACCGTCGTGTCAAGGATATTGATGTCTCGTTGTACAAGTGGTCGGAGGAATCCAACTCTTGGATACTGCTCAAGAAGGACGAGGATGAGGACGATATCGCTATAGTGGAGGTATCTCCAAAGACTAATGGTGAGTATAAGGTGGAGATCAAGGTGTATAGTTTCAACGATGGTTATGAGGCTGCACACTACGGTCTGATCATCTGTCACGAATAGGAGCCCCCATCCTCCAAAGGGGGGACGTGTGAGGGGGTGAATGTATATATATAAGGTGTAATGTTTTCTATTGTTTGTAGAATTTTTCACCTTATATATTTTGTTTTGAGCAAGTGTTGCATTATCTTTGCGCCGATTTTTCAGCTAAAACTAAATAGATATGCAAAAGAATCTCGTAATAGTCGAGTCTCCAGCCAAGGCGAAGACGCTGGAGAAGTTTTTGGGTAAGGACTATAAAGTAATGTCAAGTTATGGTCATATACGTGACTTGAAGAAGAAGGATTTCAGCATAGACCTCAATGGGTTTGTTCCTAAATATGAGATACCAGCGGACAAGACAGAACTTGTCAAGACACTGAAGGCGAGTGCTAAGAGTGCAGACACCGTGTGGCTCGCATCCGATGAGGACCGTGAGGGAGAGGCTATCTCCTGGCATCTGGCTCAGGTGCTCGGACTTGACGTTGACAAGTCGAAGCGTATAGTATTTCATGAGATTACCAAGTCGGCGATACTTGACGCCATAGAGCATCCACGTACTATCGATATCAATCTGGTC
This sequence comes from Bacteroidaceae bacterium, assembly GCA_045597745.1. Taxonomy (GTDB): domain Bacteria; phylum Bacteroidota; class Bacteroidia; order Bacteroidales; family Bacteroidaceae; genus Minthosoma. Next base: position 16,092 of record JAZLKQ010000210.1, read on the forward strand.
AATGCTCAGCAGGCACGTCGTGTGCTGGACCGTATAGTGGGATTTAAGTTGTCTCCAGTATTGTGGAAGAAGCTCAAGCCATCGCTTTCCGCTGGTCGTGTGCAGTCGGTAGCAGTACGTCTCATCGTGGAGAGGGAAAGAGAGATAGAGGCATTTGAGGCAGAGACGAGTTATAAGGTAAGTGCGGTGTTTGCCGTAGACAATGGCACAGACACTCCTACCCAGCTCAAGGCTGACTATGACGGACGTTGGAAGACGAAGGAAGAGGCAGAGGCTTTCCTCAAGAGCTGCATCGGCGTGGAGTTTGCCATCACCGACATACAGAAGCGACCAGTCAAGAAGACACCAGCACCTCCGTTTACCACATCTACACTGCAACAGGAGGCTGCGAGAAAACTGGGATTTACCGTATCGCAGACCATGATGGTGGCTCAGCATCTGTATGAGTCGGGTCTTATCACATATATGCGTACAGACTCTGTCAATCTATCTACATTCTGCATAGAAGGATGCAAGAGGGAGATCATGAGTCATCTGGGTGACAAGTACTCCAAGCCACGTCAGTATCATACCAACGCCAAGGGTGCACAGGAGGCTCACGAGGCTATCCGTCCTACTGACATGTCGGCGCATGAGATAGAGGGTACCGTACCTGAGCGTCGTCTCTACGACTTGATATGGAAGCGTACGATAGCTTGTCAGATGGCTGACGCGGAGGCGGAGAAGACGACCATAAGGGTCAACGATATTTTTTCGGCTACTGGTGAGGTCATCACGTTTGATGGTTTCATACGAGTATACAGAGAGTCATTTGACGACGACACCGTAGCGCAGGACGAACAGGGAACTGTACTCCCTCCTGTCAAGGTGGGCGAGAAGCTCGGCATGGAGGAGATAGCTGCTACGGAGAGATTTACTCAGCACGCGCCACGATATACTGAGGGCAGCCTTGTCAAGAAGCTCGAGGAACTCGGCATCGGCCGCCCATCTACTTACGCCCCTACCATATCTACCATACAGCAGAGGGAGTATGTGGAGAAGGGGGATAAGCCTGGTATGAAGCG
>JAZLKQ010000211.1:0-2199 GCA_045597745.1 Bacteroidaceae bacterium
AGGGTTCTCACGGTCATAGTATGCTATGCGGTATCTATCCCATGGCAGACGGTATGCGCCATATTCGTTAGCTACCCAGTCGATGAAGTGTGGGAATGCCTTACCGATATGTCCGTACTCGAGCATCCATGGACATCTTGCAGTCGTGTTGATAAGCTGTGGAGCATAGTTGTTGCCATTCTTGCCAGAGCCATCAGCATTTTCGCTATATCCGTTGCCTGCAGTCTGGTCACGTAAGTTACGCTGGAGCTCTGCACCAGATACGAAGTACTCCGCGCCATTGCGTGTATTCTTTATATATATCTTCTGCTGGAATGCGTGTAGAGCCATGTTGAGCTGGTCAACGTCCGAACCGCTCCACTGATTTTGCATCTTGACGGCATTGTACAGACGATATGTAGCCACAGGACTTCGTCTGAACTTTTTGTCATCTACATTGACCTGCTTGAGCTCGCTTTCGCCGAGTAGATGGTGTATCTCAAAGAGGTTTGCATTGTTTCCTTCTGTAGGATCCTTTGCTACCCATATAGGCATAGTGGCACCTGTAGCCTGTATAGTGACTACGAGGTCGAGCCATCCCTGGTTCTTTGTGTTTCCCTGATACATGAGGTCGAAGACCGCATCGTTGAAGTCGAAGTCCTTACCCTTGTTACCAAGGTCCTCGCACATGATACGCTTAGGCCAGCGGTCCTGAGGTATGTATTCACCTGGAGTAATCTTGAGAATCCAGTTGCTATAGTATCCGTCGCCCTCATATCCACATGTAGCAGCACCAGAGCCATTGCCGTATTTGTCGAGCTGATAGTCAAATGCCAGATAATATCCTGTACGGTGATGCCACTGACCGTCTGCCATATACTCCATCCAGTCGAGCTGGATAAGCTTGTAGTCGTGTTCCCAGAAGTCTGTAGATGCAGTAGAGTGTGCGATAAAGTCCTCAGTACCAGAAGATATGATGTACTGGATGACGCGCTCTTTGTTGTTGCCTTCGTTCACCCAAGGCTTCTTGTTAGAGTTGCCCGCATTAAAGTTTTTGATATGAGTCCATGTATCGATACTTTCTGTACTTGCATACGTCTTGAACTTAAGCTCGTCGAGCTCGAATGTACAGTCCTTATAGTACTCAGTGTGACCATCCTTTTCGTATGGTATCCATGTTCTTGCTCTACCATTGTCCGAACCTGCTACGTACGAGCCATCAGGATTGCGCTGATAATCCCAGTCAGTGCTTACATTCTGCACAAAGAAGTCTGAGAGGTGAAGCTGTATCTCGTATTCGCTGAGGTCTTCATTGTCAAAGTTGTGTGTAGAGAACCAGTTAGAGACAAACAGTATCTCGGCTTCTGTCACATCGCCACCAGGCTCTGCTCCGCTATGTCCGGATTCTGTAGCATCCCACTGCTGAGGGTTCTTTCCGTAATAATAGTAACCGTCATCGTTAGGCCATCCTGGCAGGTTTATGTATGAGCATAGAGGATGGCTTGAGTTTCGGTTTGTCCATTCGTTTGTGTTAGGATAGAGATCTCCATACTCCCATTCTTCACGTCCTGGGATTTCCGCTCTTGTTCCCATTGCGTTGCCTTGTGCTGCATCAAGCATATCAAGGTTGACTCCCCATCCCCATGTGTGGTTAGGGTCTGGTGTGCCAAATTCCTGTGCAAAAGCCTCGTTGTACTCCTTGACATCCTTCATGCGCTGTATCTCGCTTTCGCTCAGCTCTATCTCCGAATAGTCTGTACATGACCATACAGTACATACTGTGCCCATGACAAGAGCAGCCTTGACGTATGACGCCAGATGCCTCTTAGCGCAAGTACTAATTACTTTTCTCATGATCTTGTTAGTTTTGTTTTGCCTACAATTGGTTTATAAGCAATGATTATACTTTAGTTTTTATTTCTCTCGTTTGTACGTCATGTAGCATAACTCGAGCAGATCTCCAGTATCCTTCTTGACGTTAGAGTAGTAAACGTAGGTGTAATCATTGTTTTTGATTCGGTATATTTTCAACATAATGAAGATGTATCGTATTATGTCAAGTGGCTCATATACGTACACATTCGACTGCAAAAGTAATCTATATGATTTATATCTACAACTATTCCAAATGGAATATTTTATCCTCTTTCTAAATCTTGACGTGTATCAATAAAATGTACGATTATGAGCCAGCAAAACTCTCGAAAAATGAAACCGCAG
>JAZLKQ010000212.1:0-1822 GCA_045597745.1 Bacteroidaceae bacterium
ATAAACTCCTTGACATGATTATTGCGCACAACCATAAGTATATCAATAAAGGACAGTCACGCAACTATTGATCATTGGTTGCGTGACTGTAGACTTGGTGTATAGTAAGTTATCTTTGCTTATTATGCAACTGACAGATCAGTTGTCCTTAAATACAAATTCGTAGAAGTCGGCAGCATCAAGCCCCTCTGGGATATACTCGCGAAAGACGGTAGCGATGATTTCTGGGTGATATATACAGGCATCCTTGAGATACGGACGAGCCTTCTGATACTCATGCAGATAGAAGTATGCGAGTGCGATATAAGGGTCAGTGAGCCTGAGCAGAGAGTCGTCGCAAGTCTCTCTGACCTGTAGCATGATGTCGATGGCGTGCTCGGAGAGCCCGAAAGATATAAGTTTGAGACTTACGTACAAGAGAAAGGCGTTCTTGTTGCCAACGTGTTCGAGCAAGTCCACAAGCAGTGGGTAGGCAGCGTCGATGTCCTTTCGATAATAGAGCAATTCGAGTTTGATGGTCTTGAATGTAATGTCGTCCGGGTTGATGTCAAGCGCTTTATCTATATATATATCAGCCTGATCTATGCAGTCGCAGTAGAAGTAAGACTTGGCGATGTCACTGCACAGCATAGCATAATCCATGTCTCGTTCGTATGTCTCATCTATCCATTTGCTTGCCGTATCGATGTATGGTATAGCCTCCTGAGTAGCGTTGCGTTCGATAAGACATGACGCAAGAAATGGCATTAGGTTAGGTTCGCCAGTGGTGTCGATATACTGACGAAGCAGTGGTTCTGCCGCTTCGAAGTTGTCCTTTGCAAAGAATGCCTGCCCCTTAGTAGAAAGTGCGTCGAGGTCATCAGGATTGATGGCAAGGGCAAAGTCTGCACTATTGATAGCATCATCATGTTTGCCCATCATGAGCTGGGCGGCGGCAAGTACAGTCCATCCCGTCTCGAGGTAAGGATTGTGGTCGAGCAGTTGTGTATACACCGTCTCTACCTGAGGCAAGAGCGACTCGTCACGTGCTATATCGGCTATCATGAGGTCAGGGTTGTATTCGCCAAGCGGAGCAAATCGTTCTACATACAGGTCAATCCACTTTGCCACACCTTCGATAAATGGCAGTTCGGGAGCAAGTTCGATGTACGACATGATGATGTGGACATACGAATTGCGCATTTCTTCCTCCCTGTCCTTCTTGTCCATGTTGCGCCTTACGTCCTTTTCTACAAGTTCCAGCCAGCTGTTGAAGTACTCATCAGCCTTCTCTACATTGTTGTGCAGCGCATATTCCAGTTGTCCGTTGAGATAGTACACGTCGATGTCATCTTCAGGATTAAGGCCGTCGACGATAGCCGCCGCTTCTGTAAAACGATGCAGATATATCAACACGCCTGCCTTGATGGATAGCAGGCTCTTGTTGTCTCGATGCATCTCCAACCCGAGTTCGGCCACGTCAATAGCAGCCATAGGATCGTCTGCAGACAGGTAATAGTCTGATAGATCCATAATGTCCTCAACGTCCAGATAACATGACAGACCGTTATGCACGGCCTGTTCATATTTAGATAGTAATTCCTTAAATTCTTCTGATTCGAAATAGCTGCTCATGTATATGTAATTACTTGTTAGCCTTTGCCCAATTGTCGCGAAGACCTACAGTACGGTTGAATACAAGATGATCAGGAGTAGAGTCAACATCCACATTATAGTATCCTATGCGCTGGAACTGCAGGTAGTCGTATGGCTTACGAGTAGCGAGCCACTTCTCCACGTACGCCTTCTTGACCTCAAGACTATCAGGATTGAGGAATGGGCG
>JAZLKQ010000213.1:0-17616 GCA_045597745.1 Bacteroidaceae bacterium
CCATGTGGTAGCGTATACTGCTTGCCCATTGGCCTTGGCCGTATACTGTCTGACCGTCGATGAGATTATAACGGTCGCCGTCGTCTATGCGGTCGAATGCATAGCTGATGACCTCCCAGTTGACCATGTCCTTAGATGCCATGATAGGTCCGCCAGGCATGAGGTGCATGGTGGTAGATATCATGTAGTAAGTATCTGCTACCTTGCATACGCTGACGTCTGGTGCGTCTGCATTGATTACAGGATTGCGGAATGTCTCTTGTGCGTTTGCTCCTACACTCAACACGAGCGTGAGGATAGCTGTTAGAATAATAGACTTCATGTAAAATGTTTTGTGTGTTAGTAATTTGTCACAAAGTTAATATAAATATATGAATATCCATTGATGTAGATGGACAAAATTCAGCCACAATTTCCCGTTGATGTTGCTTATGAAACATATACTTGCAATTATGAAACATGAAGCATGTCGATGTCTGTTGGTGTTGATAATGATGATGCTACATATTGCACTCGATGGTATATCTGTTGCCATCTAAAGTGTGAAAGACGTCCTTGACATCTTCTGCACATCTTTCACGGTTATCTCCCGTCTCTACACCTTGAATGACAGCTTGTTGAAATGGTGTGAAAGATGTGAAAGACCATGTACGTAATGATGTATATATGTATGTGAAGTTTTTGGTCAGAAAGAGGCTTTATGGCGGTGTGATTTCGTCGACCGTATGTTGAAGCTTTATCAACCGTATGTTGAAGCTTTATCGACCGTATGTTGAAGCCTCGTCGACCGTATGTCGAAAAAGCATGTTGTGACATACATTTAGACATGGTACTCACGTGATGCTGTTGTTGCCGTTATTGTATGCCTTCGCCGTCACCCCTTGACAGGTGCAGACAACTGTATGTTGCAGAGCATGTGCCTGTAGTATTCGGCTTTCTTTTCAAGCCTTAGAGGATAAGCCCTTGACGTAGACGGCATCCGCCACCAGTCCACTTCGTGTGTGCCAATACTGACGTGTGTACATTGTCCTATGGACGGTATGTCCTTGATGCCGTATTGCTGGCATATCTCCTCCGACGCTTTGCCGCCAGTAGTGACTATAGTATGGCATTGCGGCATCTGGTCGAGCAGGGCTGAGATGTCGGTGGGCTGTACTATCTCGAGGTGGTTGTCGCTTGCATTGTCCTTGAGACGGCGGACCTTGCTTGCCGTATCATATAGGGCTATGCCATACTCTTTGCAAAAGGCTATGATCTTGTCCTTGTCAAATGCCTTTACACCTTTTATAATAAAATAGTCCTTTTCGTCGTGAAATATCACCCCCATGATTCGCCAGAAGTCGTTGATGAAGTTGGGGTAGAAGAATGGCATTGACCATCTCTGCTGAGGTGGCGGAAAACTGCCCAGGAATAGCACTTTGCCTCCTTGGGGCAGGAATGGCTGCAATGGATGTGACTCTATAGGCATTGTGACGTGTATGTGAGTTGATGTGACCTGCAAATGTACGACTTATTGGCGAAATAATCATGTGTGGCATCAATCAACTTTTGCCATAGGATAAAATTTAGGGATAAATACGTGATAAAAATTGGTGGTTAGTTGTATTTTCTGTAACTTTGCGCCCAATTGTGGAGTAGCATCTACCCTCGGCTATAGGCACGAGTGGGTGTGATGTACTGTACAATCAACAATTAGAATAGGATTAACAAGTAAATAAAAAGATTAAGAAGAATGAACATTTCATTGCAGAACGTTGACAAGGTCAACGCAGTGCTTACAGCTGAGATTGAGCCTGCTGACTATGCAGAGAAGTATGCTAAGGCTCTCAAAGAGGCAGGAAAGAAGTTGAATATGCCTGGTTTCCGTCCAGGTAAGGTGCCTGCAGGACTTATCAAGAAGCAGTTTGGTCCATCTATCCTTGCAGAGGAAGTAAACAAGATCCTTCAGGAGAATCTCTTTGGATATATCCGTGACAATAAGGTCAATATGCTTGGCGAACCACTCCCATCAGAGGAGAACAACAGCGTAGAGCTCGTAGAAGGCGCTACTATGACATTCAAGTTCGACCTCGCTATCGCTCCAGAGTTCAACGCAGAGCTCTCAAGCGTAGATACTATACCTTATTATAATGTATCTGTTGCAGATGATATGATCAACAGCCAGGTTGACATGTATCGTCAGCGTGGTGGTAACTATGAGCAGCTTGCAGAGGGCGAATCATACGAGGACAACGACATGATCAAGGGTATCATCTCAGAGCTCGGTGTTGAAAGCCCAGTGACTGCTGAAGGCGTTGTCATGCTTCCAAAGTACTTCAAGAATGAAGACCAGAAGGCTCTCTTCGCTAATGCTAAGGTAAATGACGTTATCGAGTTCAACCCTTCTGTTGCATACGATAACAACGAGGCAGAGCTTTCTTCACTCCTCAAGATTGAGAAGGACCAGGTTGCAGCACACACAGGCAACTTCAACATCCAGATAACGGAGATTACTCGCTTCAAGCTTGGACCAATCGATGAGACACTCTTCGAGCAGGTATATCCAGGTGCTGGTATCAAGAGCGAGGAGGAATTTCGCGCTAAGATCAAGGAGAGCATCGAAGGCCAGTTCAAGAAGGACAGCGACTATCGCTTTGTGCACGATGTCCGCAAGTATGTGACTGAGAAGGTCGGTAAGCTCGAGTTCCCAGATGAGAAGCTCAAGAAGATCATGCTCATCAACACTAAGGGTGACCAGCAGAAGGTAGATGAGAACTACGACAAGAGCATCGAAGAACTCACTTGGCACCTCATCAAGGAGCAGCTCGTAGAAAAGAACGAGGTGAAGGTCGATGACAATGACGTGAAGGAGATGGCAAAGGAAGTTACTCGTATGCAGTTTGCTCAGTACGGTATGCTCAACATTCCAGAGGAGTATCTTGAGAACTCTGTAACAGAGATGCTTAAGAAGCGCGAGACTGTTGACAACCTTATCGACCGTTGCATCGAGGTTAAGCTTGGCGCTGCTCTCAAGGCACAGGTTACTCTTGACGAAAAGACTGTTACTGCTGAGGAGTTCAACAAACTTTTCGAATAATAAAGGTCGGCGTTTAAGGATTTTAACATAAATAACGATAAGAAAAAGTGGCAAGAATTTTGTTCTTGTCACTTTTTGTTTATAATTTTGTAATCGCAACAATCTGCGACCTTGCAGTCGAACTGTTGCTAACCAACATACATTTATAAAAATAAGACAATTCAATGATTAAAGATTTTAGGAAGTTTGCTACTGGACACATGGGTATCAATAGCATGGTGCTTGATGACGTAATCAAGACTCAGGACAATTATCTCAACCCTTACATTCTTGAGGAACGCCAGCTCAATGTTACTCAGCTTGACGTGTTCTCACGCCTTATGATGGACCGAATCATCTTTCTCGGAACGGAAGTTAATGATTATACAGCCAATGTGCTACAGGCTCAGATGCTCTATCTCGACTCTGTAGACTCAGGCAAGGACATAAGCATATACATCAATAGTCCTGGTGGTAGCGTGTATGCAGGACTTGGCATATACGACACCATGCAGTTTATCAACAGCGATGTCCAGACCATCTGTACAGGTATGGCAGGAAGCATGGCAGCCGTATTGCTTGTAGCCGGCAAGGAAGGCAAGCGCAGCGCATTGCCTCATAGCCGTATCATGATACATCAGCCAATGGGCGGTGCACAGGGGCAGGCAAGTGACATCGAGATTACTGCACGTGAGATACAGAAGTTGAAGAAAGAGCTTTATACTATCATCTCTGACCATAGCCACCAGCCATTTGACAAGGTGTGGGCAGACAGTGACCGTGACTACTGGATGACTGCCGACGAGGCAAAGGAGTACGGCATGATTGATGAAGTGCTGAAGCGTAAAATATAATTAAGGTAAGAGTTACAATCGATGGCGAACAAACTTAATAAGTGTTCGTTCTGCTGCAGGTCGGAGCGTGACGTTCGTCTCCTCATAACGGGAGTCAACGGATATATATGTGATGAATGTGCAGAACAGGCACACGAAATAGCTAAGCAGAATGTGGCAAAGCCCAATTCATTTGCGTTGGATAAGTTGCCAAAGCCAAAGGAGATAAAGGAGTATCTTGACCAGTACGTCATAGGTCAGGACGATGCGAAGAAGTCTCTTGCGGTTGCTGTATACAATCATTATAAGCGTCTGAAGAATGTTGGTGCTGATGCTGATGAGGTAGAACTTGAGAAGTCCAACATCATCATGGTAGGCAGTACCGGTACAGGTAAGACACTTCTGGCACGTACAATAGCCAAGATGCTCGTTGTGCCATTTACCATAGTGGACGCTACAGTCCTCACGGAGGCAGGATATGTAGGTGAAGACGTGGAGAGTCTGCTCTCACGCTTGTTGCAGGTAGCAGACTATGATGTGGAAGCTGCCGAGAGAGGTATAGTATTCATTGACGAGATAGACAAGGTAGCTCGCAAGGGAGACAATCCAAGCATTACGAGAGATGTGAGTGGCGAGGGTGTACAGCAGGGATTGCTAAAGCTGCTTGAGGGTAGTGTGGTCAATGTACCACCACAGGGCGGCCGTAAGCATCCAGAGCAGAAGTTCATCCAGGTCAATACACGCAACATACTGTTTATATGCGGAGGTGCGTTTGATGGTATAGAGAAGCGCATAGCTCAGCGTCTTAATACTCACGTGGTAGGTTTTGACGCCGCACGCAATGTGGCCAAGATAGACAAGAGCAATCTCATGAAGTATATAGCTCCTATGGACCTCAAGAGCTTTGGACTTATACCGGAGATCATAGGACGTCTGCCTATACTTACTCATCTGCAGCCACTTGACCGTGATGCATTGCGTAATATCCTGACAGAACCAAAGAACTCTGTTGTCAAGCAGTATATCAAGCTATTTGCGCTCGACGGAGTGGAATTGACGTTCGAGCCAGAAGTGTTTGACTTCATTGTGGACAAGGCAATAGAGTTTAATCTCGGTGCTCGTGGCTTGCGCTCTATCGTTGAGGGCATAATGCTCGAATACATGTACGAGTACCCTTCTAAGCGTACGAAGAAGTGTGTCATAACACTTGAGTATGCCAAGTCACAGACAGACAAGATGCAGGTGCTTGGTTGACACAATTAGGCAGACGCCCTGTGTATGTCAGATACTTGGCAAGAATGAAACGAAAATAAAAACTATAGATATAATATGATGAATAAGCACGCGACTCTACAGGATGCATTGAAGTATTACTTTGGCTTCGATGCTTTCAAAGGCGATCAGGAAGCCATCATCCGCAACCTGCTCGACAAGAAAGATACGTTTGTACTAATGCCTACAGGTGGTGGCAAGTCACTGTGTTATCAGTTGCCTGCCCTGCTTATGGAGGGTACAGCAATAGTCATCTCACCTCTTATCGCCTTGATGAAGAATCAGGTAGATGCCATCAAGCATATCAGCGAAGAGGATAGCGTAGCTCATTTTATCAATTCGTCTCTTAGTAAGGCATCAATCGAAAGCGTGAAGGAAGACATCGTCAGCGGCAAGACGAAGCTCCTGTACGTTGCTCCCGAATCGTTGACAAAGCAGGAATACATAGACTTTCTGCGTTCGGTCAAGATATCCTTCTATGCTATTGACGAGGCCCACTGTATATCAGAATGGGGACACGACTTCAGACCAGAATACAGCCGTATACGTCCTATCATATCAGAGATAGGCAATGCACCAGTCATAGCATTGACAGCGACTGCTACAGACAAGGTGCGTGGTGATATCAAGAAGAACCTCGGTATTGTCGATGCACAGGAGTTTAAGTCATCGTTCAATCGTGCTAACCTGTACTATGAAGTCAGGCAAAAGACCAAGAGCATAGACAAGGATATCATCAAGTATATCAACCAGCACAATGGCAAGAGCGGTATCATATATTGCCTGAGCCGCAAGAAGGTAGAGGAACTGGCAGAGATACTCAAGACCAATGGCATCAAGGCTGCTGCTTACCATGCAGGCATGGATAGCGTGACGAGGTCCCAGACGCAGGATGACTTTATCATGGAACGTGTAGACGTCATCGTTGCCACTATTGCGTTTGGCATGGGAATAGACAAGCCAGACGTGCGCTTTGTCATTCATTATGATATACCAAAGAGTCTTGAGGGATATTATCAGGAGACAGGTAGAGCAGGACGTGATGGAGGCGAAGGCAGATGCATAGCATTCTATGCAAGAAAGGACCTGCAGAAGCTGGAGAAGTTTATGGAGGGCAAACCTGTAGCAGAGAAGGAGATAGGTCGTCAGTTGCTCAAGGAGACAGCGACATACTGCGAGTCTTCCGTCTGCCGCCGTCGTCTGTTGCTGCACTACTTTGGCGAGAATTACCTTGATGACAATTGCGGCAACTGCGACAATTGTCTTCATCCAAAGCACCATATCGATGCGTCACGGCAGTTGCAGCTTGTGCTCAAGACCGTCGCTGCAGTCAAGGAGAATCATAAGTCGGAGCATATCATAGACGTAATACGTGGCGAGGAGTCTGACAGTGTGGTCAACCACAAGCACAACAATCTCGAGCTCTTTGGCGAGGGAAGCGACCAGGAAGTCAAGATGTGGAATGCCGTCATACATCAGGCGCTTATTGCCGGATACATGGTCAAGGATGTTGACAACTACGGTCTGCTGAAACTTACAAGGGAAGGCAAGCGATATATGAAAAAGGCAGACGAGCCTTTCCTTATCGTAGAAGACAATGACTTTGACGATGGTGATGACATCTCATCAGAGGGTGAGGGTACATCTGCTGTAGATCCAGAACTCCACAGTATGCTTATTGCTCTTCGCAAGAAGTTGTCCAAGAAGTACGACGTCCCACCATACGTCATCTTCCAGGATGCTTCACTCGAAGCGATGGCAACCCTTTATCCTACTACTGAGGAGACACTTGTTGGCATTCCGGGAGTAGGTGTTGGTAAGGCTAAGCGATACGGAACTGAGTTTTGCAAACTCATCAAGGCACATTGTGAAGCGAACGAGATTGAACCTCCTACAAATATCAACTTCAAGACTGTCGCCAACAAGTCAAAACGCAAGATCAACATCATACGCAATATCGACAAGAAGATAGACCTGCAGGCTATATGCAAGTCTGAACATATCGACTTCTTCGAACTACTCGAAGAGATGGAGTCTATCGTCTACAGTGGCACACGGCTCAATATAGACTATTATCTGGAAGATGTGCTTGACGACGACTGCATTGACGAGATATTTGACTACTTCCGAGATAGCGACACAGACGATCTAGACGAGGCCCTTGACGAACTCGAAGACTATGACGAGGAAGATATAAGGCTTGTACGCATCAAGTTCCTTTCAGACTTGGCGAATTAAACAAGAATATCATCCCCCCATAACCTATATTTCGTATTGTGCGTTATGCATTATAACTATATACAAGTAATAACAAATTGAGGCTGTGTCAAGGTTAGCAGACACAGCCTTTATTGGTTAAAAACGTTTATTTGTTTATGATGTATTTTCTTCCATTCTTAATAACAATCCTATTAGGAGTGTAACCTTTGATGAAAATTCCATTCAGATTGTATAATGACTGCAACTGTGACCTGTCATTAAGTAATAAATCTATGCCTGATGCGTCGGTATTGAACTCTATCCCATCAATTGAAATGCAATTCTTTTTCACGATAGTCGTTATACTAAGAGGCTTCATGACACGGGTAGAACCATCCTGTTCCCAAAGCAATAATGGTATAAACTTGTCTCTTGACTTTGAGAATACTTTTAGGTCATAAATGCCCTCTTGTAGATGAATGTCAGATATTTTAACACGAAAAGTAACAGGGTCGACCATAATTGAATATGAATCGATAAAGTCTATCTTAACACTATCCAAAAGCATCTGCAGTTCTCCATCCCTGCTTGACAATCCAATGTACAAATGCCCAGAGAATTCGTCTATAGAATTATTGTATACTTCGTATGCTTTGATTGTTGCAGTCCCCGTATCTGATTGACTTACCTCCAGTTCAGAAACACTAAGTTGTGCATCTGATTGAAGAGGGTCATCTCCACCATCATTGTTAGTTACATTCAAGACTAACGTTGAAGGAGAATGGATATTATCACCTTGTGTTGTGGATATCAAAATGTCGTATTTCCCCGTCTTAATCGTATCTGGGATTGCAAGTGACACTTCTGTTGCTATGCCTCTCTCCATGAATCCCATTCTGGGCAATTCTTTTTTACCGATTGACAGTGTATCTCCAATCGCATTTGCTATACGAACAAGTATTTCTCCTTCATAGTTTTTGTAGCTGTAGTTTGTTATTCCTGTGATATGTAAAGACAATGTCCCCCCAGGGCTGACGTTTGGACTTGATAATGACATTTGGCTTGCACACAGGATGTTTCCTCTGTCCATTACCCCGTTTGGAGGCTGAACTCCAATAACCATTGACTGATTTGAGCTAAAGCCTTGACTGACCGCAGGTATGCCATTGCTTGTCGGAAATAGATCAGCTATTAGATAATAGCCATCACAATTGCCGTTCCATCCCCAGTTGACGTGATAATATGGAACTGTACCGTTCTCATACGTAAAACCATCAAGAATAAAGGAGTGGCCTCCATCTGCTTTGCTTGAACCGCCGTAATTGACAGGACGACCATGAACAATTTCATCTTGCAGCATTGTATGCCATTCTGTATTATTGAAGTATTCTCTTTCTACGTATGCACAATCCTCATCGTACGCAAAATTGCGCACATAACCTCTTACCAAGTCATGTTGATAAGCACCACTTGCATCAGGAGAATAGTCCATGAATACTGAGGCTCCACAAGAGGCCATTAGAGAAGCTACAGCATCTCCATCCTCTTCGGAAGTCTTATTTCCGTATTCATCCTTCATCAGGTGCCAACTGAAAGAATATTTCGACAAGTCGCGTTCGACGTGTATTCCATGCGAAGTGGTGTAGTAGTCTATTGTACCACGACCGGCATCTGGGTATTGGTGATACCTCATGACCTGTGCCATCGCTGTTGCGACGCATCCTGTGACAGACGTTGAACCATTGTATCTGGGACATTGCCTATTGTAGGGAGCACCTTGTCCCCATTTAGTTCCTGCAAGTAATGGCTGAACATCTGAATGCTCAGGAGGGATTGCATACGAATAAGAAGAACTGCTATTATACGTTTGCATCCATGCCACAAAGGCAGGTGGCAAATCATCAATGTTCAGCTGAGAATCTTTCGAATATGCTATGATTAGTTTTTTATCATCTTGTTCACAGACAAATGCAAAGCCCCTTTCCTTATCTATGGTGAACACTGATAAAGATTTGTCGATAGATGGAGCTGCAAAGAAGCTTTGGGCGGTCTTTCGTTGCAGACAAGTTGATTGCTCATTCTTGTCGAGCAGCTTTAATATTACCTTCTCTATGGATCTATAGTCATCTGTCTGTGCACAGGCAGGCAAACAAAGCAAGCTGTACACAAATAGATGTACAACTCGCTTTGTAATATTTACTTTATCGAACATAGTCAACCTTTACATCGCTAAATGCTTTCTCAATTTCTTGACGAGTTGCACCATGCCATGTTGATAGCATATTAGAACTATTTCTCATAGCATAGGATGCGGAAGAAGATAAGTTTTTGTATGAGTCACGGATGTTTCCGGAGAATTCTCCATTATCATCAACACCCCATGTCCAAACATAGAACGAAGTATCTGATGCGTCACGGGATTCTGTTATAGTACCGTCATTGAGGTAATAGTCGTATCCTGGATAATTAGGATTGTCAATTCTGTCTCTAATAGCTTTTGCCATCAGCACGTATGGATAGTTGTTATAGTAATTGTCTGCTGAGGCATTCTTTGCAAACATTCTCCAATAGTGGTGGCAACGTTGCTGCTTTGAAATGGTGAAGCTCCAACGAGTAGAATTGTAAGATATTGCACCTATTGCCGCATCACAGTAGTTTGAGGAAGACTTAGATTTGAATCTGTAGATCTCCATTTGTCCATATTGCTTTACTGTACCATTTCCTGTGTATCCAATAACACAATATATATATTCTTTATTTGCCTCAGGAAGGGTCACGACAGCAAAATCATATTCCTTGGCACTATAATTTATTCCATCTTTAACCTCTTCGTAAATTTCATCCAAAGTCTTTGTGTTGAGTACACTTGAATAATAGAAGCCCTCCACATAACCAAGTACATTTTTGTCAAAGGTCAAATCTGCATAGAATCCATCCTTCAGTATCAACTGGTTTTCAATGTGTACACGGGCATCTTTAGCGTACAGAGCAGCTTGTGTGATTGTTACTGTTTTAGTAGTGTTACCGCATGTTACTATTAATGTTGCTGTTCTTTCTTGGTCACTACTATTAGGCTCAAGAGCTGTTGCTACAATTGATGCATTACCTTCGCCACTTCTTGCAGAAATGTTCAACCAATCTGGAGTTCCTGTTATCGTCCAAGATTGGTTTGTAGTAATGCTGAAAGCCACCGTAGAATTTGCGGGTGCTAACATAGAAAGAGATGTAGATGAAATGCTGAAGTTTTTTATAGGGTCAGGGTCAGGCTCAGGGCCAGGGCAAGTAGAAC
Source organism: Bacteroidaceae bacterium (assembly GCA_045597745.1). Lineage (GTDB taxonomy): Bacteria > Bacteroidota > Bacteroidia > Bacteroidales > Bacteroidaceae > Minthosoma. Next base: position 10,649 of record JAZLKQ010000213.1, read on the forward strand.
TGGAAAGCGAACAGAATAATGCAACAACGAGCATAAGAATGCTCCAAAGTTTGTTTTTCTTCATAAAAATAGAATAAGTGAAGGGGCATAACCTTTGTCCGACTACTTATTCTGAATTCTGGCACCGCCAAGCGCCTATGTGCTAACAAGTACGAACGAAAGGTCACGCCCCTACACGGGACGTGAGCCAATCACTAACTTGTTCTCGCACATTTCAAGTTTTGGCGGTTTTGAATTCAGAGAACAAGAGCGAAAGCTCTACGTTATATTATGTATGTCGAACGGTTGACGCTCACCTTCGTAGTTAATAATTGAGTTTGAGATTAATACGTTGGTGAAGTGGCTGCACGCATGGTGCACCGTCCTCATGATTGTAATAGTTATTTCTGTTTCGTGACGTCAATGCCGAAGCAAAGACTAATTTGTTTGGATTTAATGGTTGGACTTTATGTTATTTCTATCTATATACATTTCTTGTTTAGTGATGCTTTCGCTTTGTTTGTGTGACGCATTTTGTCATTCACACTCTTTGGAGTGTAAAATTATGTATTTCTATTCATATAATAATCATTACGAGGGGATAATATGCTTTTGAAACGAAGTTTTTAACATAAACCTACGTAAATGAGTATCAATAATCGTAGTTGCATGACACAATGTTTGTGGCGTTCTGACTTGACAATGACACGACTCTTAGTGTGTGCTAATGACATACGCATGTCTCTGTCTCTGATGTCTCTATCGTCTTGCGCCATATCACCCGTATGTCGTCGAGCGAGAGGAGATATTCGCCTGGTGCCGCATCGAGTACGGTTCGCTGAGCTGTCTGCAAGTAGATAGGGTAGGACTTGCCGAGTGGCAGGATACGCAGATGGACGTTTTGCTTGCCGAGTAGTGACGAGAGGCGCACGTACATGGATTTGCCGTTCCAGAAGTTGTCCTGAACGAGCTGGCCGTCAGCATATATGCGTGCCACGTCGCCACGGTATGATATGTTGACAAACAGGTCGTCTGTGCTGATGTCTACGCCCTTTGCCTTAGACTCTGCCTCTATGGCTGTGACGAGTGACGTGATGTCTATCTGCCATGTGGCGGCACGGGAGAAGTCGTCTTCTGATGGTTGTTCGGCCACCTTCTGACTGCCCATCTTCACTTCACGGAGTCCAGATGTCTCTGCTGTCTGTGTGACTGGTACGGCGATGTCCAATGGCAACCATGCTTCTTCGAGATATTGCCCCTGTGGCGTCTTGTACAGTATACCATCGTGCTGGGCGTAGCGTATGGTGTGGTCTATGACGTATGCCTTGCGGGCTGCCTCTGGAGAGAGTACGGCAAACTCTATGCCCTTGATAGTCTTGCTTTTGCCTGGCTGTATGTCGTATGTCTTGCTACCCACGTGGAGCGCGTGACGATTCCCCTCTGTAGTGATAAAGTAAATGGTATGTCTCTTGCCTGAATGGCACTTGGCAAATGGCTGTAGCCCCTCTGTCGAGATGGTGAGCCCCTCGTATTGCCATCCGTCAAGTGTGACTGACGCAGAACCACCCTCTGCCTTGATACGAACGTAGTCGTTGCGGAAGATGAATGGACCACGACGGGCATATTGTTCGCTGAGCGTGTCTACAGCATACGTGCTGAGTTCCTCTCCCCAGTCGGCGAGCATCTGATGGAGCCATCTGCTCTGATGATATGCCGTAGGGTTGAGCTGTCCCATCTCTCCGAGCGGTGCCTGAAAGTCGTACGACATGTGAGGCATGTCGTTGTAGTTGGTGACGGGCGATGCCTGACATTCAGCCATGGTATGCAGAGGGTTGTACGGATTGGTACCTCCGTGATACATGTAGTAGCCCGGGAGGTTGCTTCCACTGCCGAGTTTGCAGATGGCGAGAGGCTGTATCTCACGTCCGCTGATATTGATACGTCTGTGGTATGATGGCATCATGCCGCCTCCGAGTTCGCATGTGAGGTATGGATAGTCGAGGTCGGTAGACTCCATCTTGGTAGACTGGCCAGTGCCGAGAGCCTCTGTGGCTATGACTGAGGATAGGCGTGTGTCCTTCATGACGAATGCCTTGGTATATTCGCCCGGCATGTCTGTGAGCACACGATCCCAGAATCCGTCAGCATAGTCTCCATATAGAGGGAGCATCTGACCAAAGTCCTTCTCGCCTCCATTGCGCTTAGGCCAGCCAGTGCGGGTATAGAATGGCAGGTCAAAGCCGATGTCCGTAGCCATGTGTTTGAGCCGCATGTAGTACGACCATGGACCACGACATTCATTCTCTATCTGCATACCGATGACAGGTCCACCAGACTTCCATAGCAGGTCGTCAACCTGTGAATAGATGTTGCTCAGGAGGCTATGCGTCGCCGCTATGAATCCCGGTGCTTCGCTTCGGAGCTTGTACTGCTTAGGGTCTGCCTGAGCCTTGTCGACGAGCCAAGTAGGAAATCCTCCTTGATAGACTTCTCCGTGGCAGAATGGTCCCACTCTCAGTACGACGGGCATATTCTCCTCTTTGCATGTCTGGACAAACTGGCGTAGGTTGAGATTGCCCGACCAGTCCCATTTGCCTTCCTCCGCCTCGTGATGTATCCAGAAGACGTACGTCGATGCGACGGTGATGCCTCCTGCCTTCATCTTGCGTATCTCCCGTCTCCATTCGTCAGCGGGTACTCTGCTGTAGTGTATCTCGCCCATGACGGGTATGGTATGGTGCCCGTCGATGATGAGTCCGTATCTGTCGACCATGATGGTATGGCCGTCAGGATTGGTGGCTGTGCCGAATGTGAATGTCTGCTGTGCGGTAGCGGCAATGATGCTACATGCGGACAGCGCTGTGATAAGTAGTCGTTTCATATGGGGGGGTAAGTAAGGGGGGCTATTTGTTAAGTATCTCTTCTCCAAGACTGATCATCTTGAGACAATGACGTCTGTTGCGTACGTCCAGGTCTTCGTCCCATACGAGGAGGTCAGGCAGAGACACTGCAAAGTAGTCCATCGTGATGTGGTCATGATAGTGCTGACGTCCGTAGTTGATGAGTCGGAAAGCAAGTCCACGAGCTTTTTCCTCCATGCCGAGCGCATGATAACATAGTGCGGCATAGTGTATCTTCTCTGGTTTGGCATCGTTGTAGTATAGAGCTGCGGCTGGTTCGGTAGGTCCTTCGATACCCAGAGTCCACATCTCACGAGCCTTCTCGTCGTTGCCTTGCAGGCGATAAGCCTCACCGAGATAGTAGTAGAAGTCGTTGTCCTGTGCACCGTAGAGTTTGCCTTCGCCGAGATTGTGAGGGAAGGTGAGGCACTCCTGCAGCAGGGTGATAGCCTCTGGACGTGTCAGGTCACGCTTGGCCATCTCGAGTCGGCAGAGCTGATACTGTCCGCTGACCTTGCCTTCTCCGCCTTCCCATGGGTGGAAGATATGCTGGTCGATCATGTCTTTTGCCTCTTCATGACGCTTGAGAGCGTTGAGTATAGTGGCATGTTCGAGTACGAGGTCGTCTCGCTGAGATACGAGCTGGCCGTATTTCTCGTACAGTGCAAGTCGGGTGTCTGATGGTGTGTCAAGTTTCTTGAGCAACTGATCATACTCCATAAATATGCGTGCGTCTGTTGTGTCATACTCAAATGCGCTGCGCATGTACTGGAGTGCGCCCTCTGCATCGTGCGCCTTATTGTATAGGTATAGAGCGATGTTGCGCTGTATGGCAGGGCATTGATGAGTGACGTCTTTTGCCTCTGCCTCTTTCCACCATCGGTATGCCTCGTCGTGTAGTCGTTTGTCGTAATAGAAACAACCGAGCATGAATGCAGGTCGATAGTCGCTCTCTGTCTGGTGATCGACTGCATAGAGCAATGCCTGCTGCGCCTCGATACGGTTAGGGTTGGCGAAGTATGGAGTGTCGGCAAGTGCAAGCTTGTAGTATGTTGCGCTGTCTTTGCCGAGCAATCCTGCTACCCATGCAAGGTAGTAGTTGGTCATCGGACTTGTGGCAGACTGCTCCACTGCTATCTCCCACACACGCATTGCCATGTCGTATGCACCGGTTGCCACGTAGTCAAGGGCGAGTTCGTCGTAGTTGTTGCTATCGCTGCGCATGAGCTCTACCATCTCTTGTGTACGGCCGGACTCAAGTAGTATGCCGTAGTTGAAAGGGTTGAGCAGAAGTGAATCATTTGCCCATGATACTCGCTCCGAATCGCTGACTGATGGCAGATGGCTGAGTATATGAGCCTTGAGCGCACGTGCCTTATGGTTGTGCCAGCCATAGATGAGTGCGTGGTCTATCTCATGGAGCGCATCTTCGTATCGGTGGCGTAGTACTGATATCTGTGCACATGCCATGTAGCCTGCATCTTGCCATGCCTTATTCCATGTAGACTTGTAAAACCAGTCGTATGCTTCATCGTACTTGCCTTGATACTTGAGTGCAAGTGCAAGATTGTATAGTGGTTCGCCATCGTATGGGTTAGGATTGTACTTCTGCAATGCTTTGACAGCTGTACGGAAGTGTTGCTCGGCCTTGTCCAGAGCTCCACGTTTGAGGTACCATAAGCCAAGAGCGTTGTTGCATCGTATGTCGTTAGGTTCACGGCGAAGCGCCTCGCGATAGTAGTCGGTAGCACTCCATGTGGCGTGTCTGTATTGTTCGAGATGCAACCCGGTGAGATACAGTTCTTCGGTGGTCTTGATGTCTGCAGGCAATAGTGCCGCTCTTGCAGCCTCTGGTGTAGGCTGTATGTCGTCTGGTTCTGCCTGCCATGACAGGGATGTAGTACCTTGTATCTGTATGCTGATGTCTTGCAGTGAATATGACATCATGTCTATCTCCTCGGCAAATACTTGCTCTGGTGATATGCTTGTCTTGGTGTCAAAGAGAGATGTGCCATCTGTAGCTCTGACGTGTATCTCCACTTGCTGCATAGATGTGGCGTATATCTGCAGGAGAGCCTTGCCATGGGTGGATGAAGGTGTGATGTTGAGCATGATGTCACGGTTGGCATTCTTGACAACGCCGAGCTCTCTATATGGCATAAAGTACTGCACAAAGGACTTCTCCTCGTATGGCATCAGCCAAGTGAAGTCAGGCTGATTCTCTGTGTAGACTCCAGCCATGAGTTCGATGTATGGTCCGTCCTCGTCGGTGAGGTTGCGGTCCCATGCTCGTCCAAAGTCACCGTTACCCCATGTCCATTGCTTCTTGCCTGGGGATATGTGGTGATCAGCGACATGCAGCATTCCACCGTGGGTGTCATTTTCATAACCTCCCTCAAAGTTGTACTTTGATTTAGCCACCATATATGATGTAGGCACCTTGATGTTCTTGTAGTTGGAAATGTCTACACCAGCCGAATAATCCATCTTGTAGTATGTGCCAGTAGCTATAGGGAAGGTGCTGACGGCACGTTTGCCGTGGTCAAACACCGCGTTGACGTCAGGTGGGAATACGCTCTGGTATGCGTCATTGACAGCAACTGCTGGGTTTGCCCACCAGAGGAAAGTCTGTGGTACTTCGGTAGGATTGTAGAGTTTGCCCTGTATCTCAAGATATGCACAGCCAGGGCGTAGGGTAAATCCTGCCTGTCCCTGCTGGTGGAACATGCGTTCGCGTTCGTTGACCCATACAGTCACAGACCCGTCTTCGTGCTCTTCTATCTTGCAGTCTACTGGCATGAATGTAGATGGACGATGATGTTGAGGCCAGTTGAACTCTATACCGCCGCTTATCCATGGACCAGCCAGTCCGACGAGTGCAGGCTTGACGACATGATTGTAATATATGAAGTGACGCTCCTTCACCTTGTCGTATGCCATCTGGACACGTCCGCCGAGTTCAGGTAGTATCATCACCTTGATATATTCATTCTCTATGTATATCGCATCGTAATTGTGCGGTGTAGGTTCATCCTCAATGCTTTCGATGACAGGGTATGGATATACCACACCACTACTGCCTTGATATACTCTGTTTTCAAGAAAGATGGGATTCTTCTCTGGCTTGCCAACCTCGTATGTAGGTATGCAGACCGGTTCTCTCCATGCTTTAACCATTTTGTTGAGTTTTTAAGTTATGTTAGATTATAGTTCTTGTGTTTTGCTGTTTTAGTCTTTAGAAAAAATATAGTATAGCCTGTATAAAGGTACTATTTCGCCATTTCGCTCTCAAGTTGCTCGAGGCTCTTGCCCTTTGTCTCAGGGCAACGTTTGTAGAGGAAGATGAATGCCAATATACAGATGGCGCTGTATATCCAGAATGAGCCATAGCTGCCGAGGCTGTCATTCATGATAGGGAAGGTGTACGTGAGTGTGCAGCATCCTGTCCATAGGGCAAATGTACATGTAGCCATTGCTACACCTCTGACCTTTGCAGGGAATATCTCCGACAGCAGTACCCATGTGATAGGACCCAGTGTCATGGCATAGCATGATATTGCCATCACTACCAGTACCACCATCATGATGCCCTTGACCTCCATATAGTAGCAGGTACCGAGTATCAGGTAGACGATACCGAGCCCACTTGCTCCGATAAGCATTAATGTACGGCGTCCCCACTTCTCGACAGTATACAGTGCCACAAATGTGAAGAGTACGTTGGCTATACCAGTGATGACTATGTTGATGAACATGCCGTCGACGTTGAAGCCCGCACCGACGAATATCTCCTGTGCATAGTTGAATATGACGTTAGTGCCACACCACTGTTGGAATACCGCTATGATGAGGCCAAGCAAAAGTACACGTTCGTATTTGCCCTGGAATAGCAAGGCAAGTCCAGCAGACTGCTTGGTGTTGTGCTCAGTTGGCTGACCTTTCTTCAAGGCGATAAATACCGGGCTCTCTGGTATGAACAATGCCATGATGAGGAATAGTGCAGCTGGCAGTGTCTCTGCCCAGAACATCCAACGCCAACCTGTGCTGACGTTCCATGTCTGCAGTAGAGCCTCATGTGAAGCACTGGCG
>JAZLKQ010000214.1:0-3110 GCA_045597745.1 Bacteroidaceae bacterium
CATCAGACAACTGGGCAAACATCTTTGTGTTCCCATCATCTACCGTAACAAACAACAATGTATCACTGAGCGCAGACAACTATACGGGTCTTGCCATCACAGCACAGGGCGATGCATACCGCATCATAGTATATTATAATGATCAGAATGGTACAACCAAGCAGACGGTCGTAGATGCAGCTGCTAATAGTACTACACATTATTATACATGGGAACAACTTGGACTTACTAATAGCGATGACATAGCCAATATACGTCGTATCGCTGTTGCAGGTACAAACCAGTCAAGCAGTTCTACAATCAACTTCTCTGACACATATCTCATACACCCAGAGCAACCAATCGTTATCGTGACAGACTCTAAGGAGCGTACTGTCTACATGGGTAAGACCACAACACTCTCTTCGACTGTAAACCCAGGTTCATTCAATGTATGGGAAGTATATAGCGACGAAGCACTTACTCAGAGCCTTGGTTTCGTGGGGTATATGAACTCATTCACTCTCAATCCACAGGCAGGACTTGCTATTAATGATGGCTCGACAATCTCTTTCGAAGAGAATAAGACTTACTACTTCAAGGCTGGTGCAGGACGTGATCTCGGCGATGCACACTACGCATGGGCTGACGGCGAGGTCATCGCAGTCAATGTGCTCCCTGCACGCACAAGCTACAATGTCAACTTCAGTGCTCCTGCTGTCTTTGATGCATCACTCCCAGAAGGATGTATTACTGCACAGGTAAAGGACGGCGACAACTGGACTGACCTCACTTCTGGCAGCACAGTTGCACCAGGCGCTACAATCAAGTTTACAGCTAAACAGTTCTCAAACAATACTGCTCAAGGAGCCGTAGGAGCTGACCGCCTTATCCTCAATGCATGGAACCTCAACGGCAATGAGTTCAAGGGCAGCATCCCTACAAGCGGCATCGTATGGAATAATGCAACTTCAACATACGAGATGGTTGTAGACGATGACGTTGACTTCCAGGCTGTATATGGACTCAGCTACAAATTCCACTATGCTGATGCAACAAATGTCAATAACAATGAAAACAAAGCTACCTATGATCATGGAACTGTAACAGCTTCATTAGGATCAGACAAGATCAACGAATGGAGTGGTTTCCGCGGCAACTCAGTCATAGAGATTACAGCAACCCCAGAACAAGGTTACACAATCGACCACTGGGAGGCATATCTCAAGGGTGCAGGCGATGACCCTGTATGGACCAACAACAACATGGGCGGTGGTTCTACCCTCAGACTTACAGTAGCAGGTTCTACATTCAACGACGCTTGGGGCAACGACATTTACGTCAAGCCAGTATTCAAGGAGATCGTTTATACTCAGCAGACTATCGAAGTTGAGGGCAAGACTCGTGAATACATCGTATACATACCTGAGAGCGTCAAGACCAGCGGTACTGATGACATAGTACCAGTAGTATTCTCTCTCCATGGTACAGGCAATGACAACTACCCTGACACATACGGTGTACAGAACTTCAACGAGGTTGCTGAAGCCAACAAGTTTATCGTAGTATACCCACGTGGTATCGACCGCGAGTTCCCTGCATTCGGTACAACAACACGTGGCTGGAAGTCTGACGGTACTCGCAACGAGGATGTATTGTTCCTTGAGGCAGTGCTCGACAAGGTTATCAACGACGGTTATTCATCACCTGACTACAACGTCAACGACAAAAAGGTATACGTCTCAGGTTTCTCTAACGGTGGTATGATGGCATATACAGTTGCCTTCACAAGCCCAAGATTCGCAGCATTCTCATCTATCAGCGGATTCCAGCTCAACGAGTTCCACCTCCAGCACTTCGGATGGAAGACTAATGACGAACAAGACGAGTTTGCATGGCAGTATGTACGTCCAGTACCATTCATGCATATCCAGGGTACAAAGGACGACTTCGTCAAGTACACTCTCATGCCTACTATCGTAGACAATATGGTATACCGCAACGGTTGCAACCCTATCCCTACTGTTACTACAAGCAACGATGGTGCAAACGTATTCGGCACTGCTATGAAGTACACTAAGAGCGTTTATACACCATCAGATGGTATCGTGGGTACAAGCTTCCCATTCCATTACTACGAGATCGGTTCTGGTATCTCTGCCAGCGATACAGGTATGGGACACAACTACGGCATCAGCATTGACGGCAAGACTTCTGAACAGCTCGAATGGGAGTTCATGAGCCAGTACGAGAGCCATCCAAATACTGGCGAAGGCTATAACTCAAGACCTCGTGTCGAGTTCTATGCAGACCTCAGCAAGTACTACGAGAAGGCACATCCATGGATTCTCGAAGAAGATCCACTCTTCCCAGCTGACAAGCATGGATGGACAATGGCTACAGGTACAGTGCTTGCCAAGTATGGTGAGACTGCCGGTGCACAGACAGACCTTCAGAACACTTACCACACTATACAGCTCGGCAAGGGCGCACATCACCTGCACTTCAACTCATCAAGTGATGCAGCCAACCAGACTGGACTCTACGTCAACGTACGTCTCATCAAGATCGGACAGCTCAGCGCAGACAACGGCAACGCTACTGCAGTAGCAGATAAGGTAGTCTATGACAAGAACTTCCACCTTGGAGAGATTGGCATCAACCTCACAATCTCAGATGATGGACTTGGCGAGTATCAGCTCATATTCACTGGTAACGACGAGAACGGCAATACAACAAGCGCTCAGAATATCAAGATCCTCAACGTCGGCATCTACAACAACAACATGACTGACAACACTATGGAGACTGAGTATAAGGCTAACCCAAACACAGACTTCACAGGTTACTTCGCTTATCACAACCGTCTTATCGCTCAGTGGAACTTTGACCTTTGCGACGGTGTACGTTTCAACAAGGCTGCTATCGAGAGCTCAAGCCTTTGGACTCCAGACTTCTCTCTTGCATCTGCTGACCACAACTATGGTACTATCACCTACAGTTACAACCAGAAGATGACTGACGAAGAGCTTACATACGGCGATGCTAAAAAGACCGTATTGCCTATAGCATCAGGACTCAAGTTCAATGCCAACGCCAATGCGGTCAAGGTACAGGTAACAGTCAGCAAC